>CANQUW010000024.1 GCA_947627145.1 uncultured Bacilli bacterium | reverse complement strand
AAATATCCATATAATTAAATGAAAGAGTAAAGGGAGGTCTTTATGAAAAATAAATTATTAAAAATATCTTTATTATGCCTTATGTTTATATGTACCTTATTCTTAACAGGATGTGGAAAATATGGAGAAAAAGAAGTTATTAAAGATTTAGAAAAGAAAATAAATAAAAGTAATGCCTATAATTTAAAAGGGACTTTAGAAATAACAAATAATGATGATGTATATAATTATGATGTAGAAGTATCATATCAAAAAGATGATAAATATAAAGTAAGTTTAAAAAATACTTCTAATAATCATGAACAAATAATTTTAAAAAATAATGAAGGAGTTTATATATTAAATCCATCATTAAATAAAAGTTTTAAATTCCAAAGTGATTGGCCATATAATAATTCCCAAGTATATCTCTTAAAATCAATATTAAATGATATAAAAAATGATAAAGAAAGAACTTTTAAGAAAACTAAAGAAGGATATAGTCTAGTAACAAAAGTAAACTATCCAAATAATAAAAAATTAAAGAAACAAAAAATCCAAATAAATAAAAATTTAAAATTGAAACAAATAGATGTATTAAATGAAGATAATATTCCTAATATTACTATGAAATTTAATAAAATAGATTACCATCCAACATTTAATAAAGATTATTTCGACTTAGAAAAAACTATGAAAAGTGCAAACGTAGAAGAAAAAACTAAACAAACAAGTAGTATAGATGATAGCATATATCCCTTAGTATTACCCAAAAACACAAAATTAACTAATGAAGAAAAAGTAAAAAAAGATAATGGTGAAAGAGTTATAATGACTTTTGAAGGAGATAAATCATTTTTGCTAGTAGAAGAAACCTCAACAAGAGAAGATGAATTTACTGTAATACCAACATTTGGAGAACCATATCAACTAATGGATTCCTATGGAGTTATGTCAGATGATTCATTAACTTGGTCAAGTAATGGAATAGATTACTATATTGTAAGTGATGTTATGAGCCAAGATGAATTAATAGAAGTAGCATCATCAATAAGCGCAATACCTACAATGAAGTAAGAAAAAGGGTAAAATAATGCCTTTTTCTTTGCATTTTCTAAAGTTTAGTGTTACAATAACTTCAGGTGAAGAAAATGGCAAAAAATAAAAATAAAAAAAATAATAATAAAAATGTAAAAACTAAACAAACTAAAAAAGAATCTAAAAACATTAATTTAAATGTTAAAGGTTCTACTGATACAGAACAAATATCTAAAGTTTTCAAATATTTATTAGTAGTTGTAATAATATTTGTTGTAGTATATTTCTTAACAGATTATATTACAAATCATAGTAGTGATAGTAACTACAAGACAAATGTAGGAGAAGCAACAATACAAAGTGATAAGATTCTAGCAGGTTCTACATTTAATCAAAAAGAAGATGAATATTATGTACTGTTCTATAATGTAATAGATAATGCTACTTATACAGATACATATAGTACATACAAAACAAAAGAAGACCATATACCAATTTATTATGTAGATACTCATGAAGGATTAAATCGTGATTATGTTGGAGAAGATGTAAATGAAGAACCGACAGATGCAAGTGAAATAAAAGTAAATGGTCCAACACTAATGAAAATAGAAAATAAAGAAGTAGTAGAGTTCATAACAGATGAAGAAGAAATAAAAGAAAAATTAAGTTAATAGTTTATCTATTAACTTCACATGCCTCAATAGCTCAGTTGGTTAGAGCACTTGACTGTTAATCAAGGGGTCCTAGGTTCAAGTCCTAGTTGAGGCGCCATATTGAATGATAAAGTCCTTTTTATAAGGACTTTTTAAAAATTTACAAAGACAAGTCTAATTCAGATTTGATTTTTTCATATAATAAAATAATATAAAAAATACAATTTGGAGGAGAGAAGAAAATGAAAAATGATGTAATGATTTATGAAGACAAAGATGGTATTACTAAAGTCAATGTTAAATTCATAGATGAAGATGTATGGTTAACTAAGAATCATATTGCAACTATTTATAAAACTACTAGACAAAATATTGAGCAACATATAAATAATATTTATAATGATAAAGAATTAATTAAAGAAGCAACTTGCAAGGATTTCTTGCAAGTTCAAAAAGAAGGAAATAGAAATGTAAAAAGAAAAATAGATCATTATAACTTAGATATGATAATTGCGTTAGGTTATCGTGTTCAATCTGATATTGCAGTAAGATTTAGAATATGGGCAACTAAAAGACTACATGAATATATACAAAAAGGTTTTACGATGGATGATGAAAGATTAAAACAAGGTGGGAATAGATATTTTAAAGAATTACTACAAAGAATAAGAGATATTCGTTCTAGTGAAAGGAATTTTTATCAACAAGTAACTGATATATATGCAACGAGCATTGATTATGATCCTAGAAATGAAATTACTAAAAACTTTTTTGCAACAGTTCAAAACAAACTTCATTTTGCAGTACATGAACATACTGCCTCTGAATTGATTTATGAAAGAGTAGACAATGAAAAGCCTTATGTTGGCATGACTAATTTTAAGGGTAATTATGTTACCATTGATGATGTTAAAATTGCAAAAAACTATTTGACAGAAATTGAATTACAAAGATTGAATTTATTAGTGTCACAGTTCCTAGATTATGCAGAATTACAAGCTTTAGAAAAAAGACCTATGAAAATGCTAGATTGGATAGAAGAACTTGATAACCAAATTTTATTAAATAGGAGAAAAATACTAGAAGGTAATGGTAAAATTTCACATAAGAAAGCAATAGAAAAAGCAGAAAAAGAATTTCAAATATATCGTGATAAAGAAATGAAAATGTTAAAAAGTGATTTTGATTTAATGATAAAAGAATTACCAAATAAATAAAACAGATTATTAAAAGTTGATAATAAATTATTATTTTAAAGAAGATGATTAATTATATATTGTAGCACTTTACAAATTTTAGCATAATATAATTTGACATACTATTTTAATAGTGTTACTATTATTAATAGAATTACTTAAGAGAGGAAGAGAAGACATGCAAAACAAATTACATAACAATTACTTTAGTAACTTTTTTAATACTTGGGCTTTTTACTTTTGCGCAAGTTTTATTGCATGTACAATTTTTTCATCACCTCAAATGAGTAGTTTATGTTGTTAAAATAATTTTTAATTTAATAATTAAAATGTAAGAGTCTCATTTGAATGAGACTCTTTTTTGAAGGGAGTAAAAAAAATGAATTTAGTAAGTAGAGAAAATCATCCTGAAAATACTATTATTAAAATTGATAATAAAGAAATAGTAGGTGGAAAAAAACTAATGATGATTGCAGGTCCTTGTTCTGTAGAAAGTGAAGAACAAATTTTAACAATCGCAAGAGAGTTAAAAGAATGTGGAGTAGAATTTTTAAGAGGAGGAGCATTTAAACCTAGAACGTCTCCTTATGCTTTTCAAGGATTACAAGAAGAAGGATTAAAATTATTACAGAAAGCACGTGAAGAAACTGGTATGAAAATAGTATCAGAAATAACTAGCACAGATGATATAGAGCTTTTTGATAAATATGTAGATATAATACAAATAGGTTCAAGAAATATGCAAAACTTTGATCTTTTAAGAAAAGTAGGAAAACTAAATAAACCAATACTTTTAAAAAGAGGACTTTCTGCCACTATAGAAGAATGGTTAATGGCAGCAGAATACATAATGTGTGAAGGAAATCCTAATGTTATTTTATGTGAAAGAGGAATTAGAACTTATGAAACTGCAACTAGAAATACTCTTGATATATCTGCAATACCTGTAGTAAAAAGTTTAACACATCTACCTGTTATAGTAGACCCATCTCATGCTGCCGGAAGAACAGATTTAATTGAACCATTATCACGTGCTGCAATTGCTGTTGGTTGTGACGGACTAATAATAGAAGTTCATAACAATCCAGAAAAAGCTTTATCAGATAATGACCAACAAATAAAACCTAAAACATACAAAAAAATATATAACAATTTAAAGAAAGTAGCTAATGCTGTAGATAGAAATATGTAATTTTTTGCCATATTATAACAAAAAAATATATTTATGTTATAATAGAAATAGAGGTAATTATTATAATAATCTTATAAAAGTAATAATATAACAGTAAAAGATAAAATATCAAAAAACATACATTAAAATAATTATTCGATTCTAATTTTTATAAAGTTGTGATATTATTATAATAGGTTAACATAATAAGAAGGTGATAAAGTGGCTAAAAATAAAAAAGAAGAGAAACAAAATTTAAAAGAAAAACTTTTAAATAAAGTAGATAAGTTTGATAAAAAAGATTATTTTTCAACTTTTGAGGTAGTAATTATTATTTTAATCGCAATACTTTTTGGTTTTATAATAGGTAATGTTATTTCTTATACAAAAGATAAAACTATAACAGCTAAAGTGCCAGCAGAACTTACCGAACTTATAGATACTTACGATAGTATTATAGATAATTATTATGATAAAAAATTAGATAAGAAAAAATTAGTAGATGCCGGAATAAAAGGAATGGTAGATTACTTAGATGATCCTTTTTCAATGTATATGGATAAAGATGTAGCAGAAGATTTTAATGAAACAGTAGA
The DNA here is from genome assembly GCA_947627145.1 of uncultured Bacilli bacterium. The sequence goes on along the minus strand of CANQUW010000024.1, from coordinate 9,047 downwards.
TGGAGAATATACAGGAATAGGTGCAACAGTTTCTTATCAAGATAAAAAATTTATAGTAGTTTCTATGTTTGAAAATTCTCCTACAGAAAAAGCAGGTATAAAAGTAGGAGATGAGATTATTGAAATAAATGGTAAGAGTGTAGAAAATAAATCATTAAATGAAATAACAAATCAAATTAAAAAAAGTAAAAAAGGAAGTAAATTAAAACTTACTGTAAAAAGAGCAGATGAAGAAATAAAAGCAACTATAACTGTTGATAGTGTAGAATTACCATCCGTAAAAAGTGAAGTTATAACAAGAGATGATTCTAAAATAGGATTGATAACCATAGATACATTTGCTGCTAATACTTATAAACAATTTAACAAAGAACTAAAAAAAGTAGAAAAAGAAAAAATAGATTCACTTATAATTGATGTAAGAAATAATCTAGGAGGACATTTAACTCAAGTTTCAAAAATTGCCTCTTTATTCCTAGAGAAAGGAAAAGTAATCTATAAACTAGAAGAAAAAAATAAAAAAACATCTTTTAAAGATGAAACAAAAGAACACAGAAATTATAAAGTAGTAATATTATGTAATAAATCAAGTGCTAGTGCATCAGAATTATTACTAGAAGCATTTAAAGAATCTTATAAAAATTCTGTAAGTGTAGGAGTTACAACTTATGGAAAAGGAACTGTTCAAAAAGCTTATGAATTATCAAGTGGTGCAAGTATAAAATATACAACAGAAAAATGGTTAACACCAAAAGGACATTGGATTAATGAAAAAGGTGTTAAGCCGGATATTAAGGTAGAAGCTAGTGAAGAATATAAAGAGAATCCTACAAGAGAAAATGATAATCAATTAGAAGTTGCTATAAATGAAGCTATAAAAAAAGGAGAATAATCTAAAACTTATTCTTCTTTTAATATACATTGAACAACTAATTGCTTATTATCATCTTTTTTACTACATGTAGTTAAAACTAAAGCATGTTTTGAATGTTTAGTAACTTCTAAAGTTCCATCTTTATCTGTTTCAAAACTTTTTTCCACAGTATATGTGAATAACTTATTTTTATAATAAAGTTTTACTATATCTCCTGTTGATAAATTATCTATATTATTAAAATAAGCATACTTTCCACTTCCAGAATGAGCAGCAATGAAAAGAAAACTTGTCTTTTCCACCGGAAATGTGGAATTCTCTAAAACAACTACATTTTTATCCACATCTTTCTGTTGATTACTTATTTTATAAATATTCTCATTTAATCTAATCTTAGGTATTTCTAAAGTTGCAATTATATCGTCCTTATTACTTGTTGTTGATAACCCAATTACTTTATTTCCATGATTATCATAAGAAATAACATTTTGTCTAACTGAATTATTGCTAGTTTCATAATCTGCATTTTGATAAATCCACAAACAAGCAACAAGATATAAAATTATAATTATACTATTGTAAATATACTTTTTTTCTAACATAACCAAAACTAGTTATTATCATTAAGAATATTATAAAATAACAATTTTGATGATTAACTTCAGTATTAGGCACTTCTATAACATAATCAAGTAGTTCATACTCCATTTTATCAGAATTCTTTTCAGTAACTTTTACTTCAAAGTCATCTACTTTCTTATAACCCTCTTTAGTATTTTCTTGTTTAACAGTATAAGTACCATAAGGAAGTTCAATAGATGCAAAACCTTCTTCATCAGTAACAATACTTTCAACTAGTTCACCTTTACTATCAAATACATTAAATACTATACCAGCCTCAGGTTTAGATTCTTTATCATTACCAAATTTTTTATAAATTTTTAATCTTTTCTTTATAATTTCATTTTCAAGTTTTATTTGAGCTTCAAAAGTATATTGGTCAATAGTAAATTTATGTAATTCCTTATCTAAAGTATAACCTTTACCAGCTTTAGTTTCTTTTAAATAGTAAGTTCCAAAATCAATATCTTCAAAGTAAGCTTCACAATTTTTATCTATGACAATATGACGAACTACTTTTCCATGCTCATCAAGAACATCATATTCAGCCCCTTTAAGAATTCCTTCACCTGTAGGTGTACAAGTTTTAGTATCAGCATCTACTTTATTAATCTTAACCTTAGTCTTAAACATTAAAGCAATAACATGACCAACTGGTATATTAGGTTTTCCGACAGTCATTAAATCTTGACTTGCCATACTATCAAAGAAGTATAAATCTTCAACATCTTGGTCAAAATCTTTATATAATGTAAAATCAGCATTTCCATGTTCGTTTGCATAAATTGTTAAAGTATTAGTTTCTTTATTAATACTAACCCTAGGATCATCACATTTGAAATAAGAAATAACATTATTATTATCTTTAAGTTCGAATTTAGCACCTACTCTCATTATAAAAGAATTATAATTAAAACTAGGTACAGCATCATTAAGATTAACATAGTTGTTTATTTCATTGATGTAATTATCATAGTTAGATGTAGCACTACCATTAAGAGTAGATGTAAAATAGAAATTTCCATCAGGTATAGCCGTTTGCCAAATCATAAGCTGTGTTACCGCATACCATATCGGGTCAGTATGACCAAGTGTCCTATTACCATAACCATAATAAGCAATCTTAGTTATTCTCTCTCGTTGTTCTTTTGATAAATTAGCATAAGTTGCACTAGCGCTATATTCATTACCTGCATAAAATCCATCAAATGGTTCCAAACAATATGCTGCCTTATTATCACCATTTTTTCTGAAAAATCTAGCTGTTTGATACAGATGTGTTTTACCTTTCTCTTTTACCATATACACTCCAGGAATCGTTTCCGCTTCATAGAATGTAGCTCCTGCTGCTTTAACTTCAGTAGCGCCAACTAAAGTAAAAGCAAAAATCATTATTAAGAATGCACATATTTTTTTCAAAAAAATCCCTCCTTTGCTTCTTAACGCCTAAGACTATATCACAGTCAAAAAACGTTTGCAAACGACCAATTTTGTAATTTCAGCTTGATTTTAAGCCAAAAAAAACATTTTCCTTTAGAGGAAAATGTATAAATTCAGACACTTTTTTATCTGAAAAAACAAATTTCATACTTTTTAAATTTTTTTACTGTGTGAGTGTTATTTCACCTTCTACTCCACCAGCATTAGGATCAGCTGGTGGAGTAGTACTAACAGGAGGAGCAGGTTCAGTTATATTTACCACTCCAGCATAAGCCTTACCATTATAAGTTACTGTATAAGGATAAGAACCAACTATATTAACATTTACCTTAGATAAATCAAGTTGTATATTTGCCTTAACCTCATCAGACAATTGCTCAACTACATAAGATTCAATATTTTTAGGAAGTTCAGCACCTATTTGAAGATCTATATTTCTTAAAGTCATATTATCGATTTGAGGTAATGGTTTTTCTTTTATAACATAAATTCCTGTATAAGTTTTATTTTTACACTTAATAGTATAAGTATAATTACCAGGTTGTGTAATATTAACTAAAGAAGTATCCAATTTTAAAGATTTTAAAGTTTTAGAATCCAATAAATTAACATCAACATAATCTTTTACATCAACACTAATAGGTTGATTAACTTCACTAGACATTTCTTTTAAAACGATCTTATTACTTTTCATTTTTTCAACGTGTTCTCTAGATACTTTCAAAAATACCACATCATCATTTTTATCTATTGGTACAAAAGGAAGCATAACTCCCATACCAAGACATAACATTCCAGAAAAACTAATCATACTAATAGCGATAACTTTATCATGTTTTTTTATGAACTCTTTTTTATCAACTTCTTTAAACTTAGTTATAAAGTCGTTTATCTTGTCTTTCATAATTATCTACCTCCGTAGTTTACTACCTTAATTATAATATAAAAAAAACACATAAACAAGTTATTTCAAGTAAAATAAACATTACTTTACGCAAATTTTCCTTGATATGTATCTCTTTTTACCATTTCTTTATCAATATCGTTTAATACACAAAATTTTTTAAATAACCACTTCGGTTCAACACATAATTCTTGTGGAGGATCTCCAGTAATTCTATGTATAACTATCTCTTCTCTTAAAAGTTCTAATTGACTTATTACAATATCTATATAGTCATCTTTACTAAGAACATGAAATTTCTTATTTTTATATTCTTGATAAATAGGAGTATCTTTTAAAATACTTAACATATGAATCTTTATACCTTGTATATCTAATTTATTTAAATATCTAACAGTATCAAGCATATCTTCTTTATCTTCTCCTGGAAGTCCATTAATTATATGAACAACAACATCTATATTTTTTTCTCTAAGACGTAAAACTGTGTTATAAAAAGTCTCTAAATCATGACATCTATTTATTCTTTTAGCAGTCTTATCATGTATACTTTGTAGTCCTAACTCAACAGTTAATTCTGTCCTTTTATTTAAATCTTCTAAGTATAAAAGACAACTCTCACTTATACAGTCTGCTCTAGTTGCAATATTAAGACCAACAACTCCAGGGAAACGTAATACTTCTTCATATTTTTCTTTTAAAACAGAAACTGGAGCATAAGTATTACTTCTAGCCTGAAAGTATCCAATATATTTTGCGTTAGGCCACTTCTTAAGCATTCTATTTTTAACAGTATCAAATTGCACTTTTAAAGGTTCATTAACATTTCCACCAAATTCACCACTACCACTTTTAGAGCAGTAACTACATCCTAAAGTACTTTTTATACCATCAATATTTGGACAACTAAAACCAGCATTTAAACTAACTTTAAAAACTTTACTGTTATATTTATGTTTATAATAATAATTAAGAGTATGATATCTTTTATTATCATCACTATACTTAAAAGGATTATTCATGCGTCTTCACCTCCAATAAAATATAACTTATTATACCACCATTTTAAAATTTATGATATAATTACATTGGAGTAAGGTGGGTGGTAGTATGGAAATAAAAACCAAGTTAAAACCAAAAAAAGGATTAAGAATAGTTTTATATATTTTAGGAACAATCCTTGCATTAGTAGTAGGAGCATTTCTTTTTTATCTTTATTTAAGAAAAGACTTAACTGATTTAGGTTACAGCGTTAAAGCAAGTGATGAAATACTTTTTAGTATGAAGAAAACCTATGTAGAAGAAATAGGAGAAAACAAAACATTAAATGCTGCTTTTGAAAGTAAATATTATAAAGAAAAATATTTAGATAATTATTCTAAAATAAAATATCAACCTCAAAAACATTTAATTAAAAATATTAATGCTCTACTAAAAAAAGGTTACAATAATAATGAAGTATCCATGATACTATCTCATGGAACAGATGAAGATGTAGAAGAATTTACCAAACATGATAAAGTAGAATATTTAGAAGAGTTCTTAACATATGATTTTGCTAAAATAAAAAATTATGATAGATATTTAAATTACATGAATGCAACTGGAGAAGATGAAGAAAATACTATTATTCAAGTAAATATAGACTTAGATAAAGAACCATATCAAGATCCAGTAGTAACAGATGATTATTCATGTAAAGTACTTGTTACTAAACATAGAAAATTAAAAGATGGATATAAACCAAAAGACTTAATAACAATACCTAAAGAATATGTAAAAGGAGAAGAAAAAGTAAAAGGAGATAGAACTGCTTGGCAAAATTTAAAGCAAATGATTGACGATGCTAAGAAAGAAGGTATGGAAATACTAGTTAATTCTGCTTATAGAAGTTTTGAAGATCAAACAGATATTTATAATGAATATCTAGGATTATATGGAGAAGAATATGTTAGAAAATATGTATCAACTCCAGGATTTTCTGAACATCAAACAGGACTAGGATTTGATTTAGCATCTGCAAAAGCTCAAATATTTCAAACATCTAAAGAATACGAATGGGTAGTTGCTAATTCTTCAAAATATGGATTTGTCCATCGTTATCCGTCATCATCAGAAGAAATAACAGGATTTTCAAACGAATCTTGGCACTTCCGTTATGTAGGTAAAAAAATAGCAACCTATGTATATGAACACAGATTAGTATATGATGAATATTATGCAATGTTTTTAGATAAAGATTAAGGAGAAAATATGAATAACAAAGGTTTTACATTAATTGAAGTAGTAACAGCAGTCGTAATAATGTCACTTTTAGGAACAATTGCTATAACTAGTATGATGAGTGTTTTAAAAAATGGAAATGATAAATATTATAAAAATCAGGAAAACATGGTAATAATGGCTGCTAAAGAATATTATTCTGACCATAAAGGAGAACTTCCAATAGAAAATGATACGTCGACAATTACATTAGATGAACTTATAGAAAATGATTATATTGATACAGTAAAAGATTCTAAAGGAAACGTTTGTAATGGAGAAAGTAAAGTTACAGTATCAAAAATAGACAATAAAAAATACAAATATACAATAGAATTAAATTGCCCAAGAAAAAATGCGTAAATAAACATGTTTACTATCTTGGAATATTTACAAAATTATGGTATGATAATATAGAGTAAAAGGAGGTTGAGAAGATGTATCCACTTGGTAAACAATTTGAATTTAATTACAATCTTACTAAGTCAGATGACAAGATGATTCTAAAAGGTAAAAACTACAGAATTACAGTTTTAACAGAGCGATTAATACGTCTTGAGTACAGTCCAACTGGTACGTTTGTAGACTCTCCGACTCAGTTAGTTATAAATAGAAGCTTTAAAGTTCCAGAGTATAAAGTAAGACAAGACCCTCAATTTCTAGAGATAACTACAAAATACTTTGTCTTAACTTATGCCAAAGAACAACCATTCATTGGAAATAAAGTAGACCCAATGAAAAATTTAAAAATAACATTAAATAGTACAGAAAGAGATCGTCAAAAATCTTGGTATTATGGACATCCAGAAGCAAGAAACTTAGGCGGCAATATGATTTCTGTAGATATTCCTATTGATAAAAGATATACCAAAGGACTTTATTCTCTTGAAGGTTTTGCATCTTTAGATGATTCTGAAAATAAATTACTAGCACAAGATGGAACACTACTAGATAGAGAAAGAGGTTCAGTTGATATTTATGTATTTATGTATGATAAAGACTTCGCTCTTGCATTACAAGATTATTATACTCTAACAGGATTTCCATCAATGATACCACGATATGCTTTAGGTAACTGGTGGAGTAGAAATATTACATATGATGATGAAAGTTTAAAAGGATTAATTAAAAAATTTGAAAAGAAAAAAATACCTATATCTATTATGTTGTTCGATAAAGATTGGCATATTAGAAATATAGATAAATATAAAGATTTAAAAAGTGGATTTACTTTTAACTCAGCTCTTTTTAAAGACCCTACTAAAATGATTGAAGAATTACACCAAAAAGGAATAAGAGTAGGACTTAGAGTAGACCCAGGAGATGGATTTTATCCTCATGAACAATTTATTGATATCGCAAGAGAGTCACTTGGAATCCAAGATACCAATATAATAAAATTTGATCCATTAAATCCAAGATTATTAGATGTATATTTAAAAATATTTTTGCATCCATTAGAAGGAATAGGAGTAGATTTCTTCTGGAATGATTATAACGGAGGGCTAAATTTATTAAATCTTTGGGCAACCCTTCATTACATGTATATGGATTCAACAAGAGAAGAAAGAGGAATGCTACTTTCAAGGAATGCTATATATGCACCACATAGATATCCAGTTCTTTATGCAGGAAGCAGTGAAATAGGATGGAATCATTTAAAAGATGTTGTCCTAAGACAAATAAATGCCGCAAACATTGGAGTATCTTGGTGGAGTCATGATGTTGGAGGAAATCACGGTGGAATAGAAGACAATGAACTTTACTTAAGATATTTAGAGTTTGCAGTATTCTCACCAATTTTAAGATTCCATGCCGCACGTGGAAAATACTATAAAAGGGAACCATGGAGTTGGGATGTAAAAACAGAAACTATCGCAATAGACTATTTAAGACTTCGTCATAGATTAATACCATATTTATATACTGAAGCTTATCAATATCATAAATTTGGTATTCCTCTAGTGCAACCACTATATTATAACTTTCCATGGATTTACGATGATAAATTATATAAAAATGAATATTACTTTGGTTCACAATTAATAGTATGTCCAATACTAGAGAAAAAAGATCCAACCATGAATAGAACAATACATAGATTTTATATTCCAGATGGAACATGGTATGATTTTAAAACAGGAAAGAAGTTCCCTGGTGCTAAAAAGTATATATCGTTTTTCAAAGATGAAGACTATCCAGTTTTTGCACACTCTGGTTCAATAATCCCACTTTCAAATAAAAGTGATTACAATAATACTGGCATTGCAACAGATATGGAAATACACATTTTCCCTGGAGTAAGTAATTCATATACTCTTTATGAAGATGATGGAAATACTAATGCCTATCAAAGAGGATATTACTTAAAAACAAATATAGATTACAACTATTTAAAAAATAATTACACAGTAATAATAAGACCAGTAGAAGGAAAAAGTGGAATAGTACCTGATAAGAGAAATTATAAAATAATGTTTAGAAACACTAAGCAAGCAGAAGATACAACAGTTTATTTTAACGAACAACCAGTACAAGCATTATGTGGAGTAGATGGAAATGACTTTGTTGTTTATATAAAAGATGCTCCAACAGTATCTCAAATAACAATAAACTGTAAAGGTCAAGATATTGAAATAGATGCTGTAAGACTAATTAACGATGATGTTAAAAGTATCTTACAAGATTTAAAAATAGAAACATATATTAAAGAAAAAATAGATGAAATAATGTTTAGTGATATATCAGTTCAAAAGAAAAGAATTGAAATAAGAAAACTAAGAAAAAAAGGACTATCAAAAGAATATATGGACCTATTCTTAAAACTACTTCAATACATTGCAGAAGTATAAGTAAGTATGATAAGTACTGTCAAATTTTTTTGAAAATGTCAGTAAAATCATTTTGAGAAAATGTCAGTGTAGTAATTTTAGTAACATCAAAAGA
>CANQUW010000023.1 GCA_947627145.1 uncultured Bacilli bacterium | reverse complement strand
TTCATATACCTCTTCCAAAGGGAGCAGGACGTGAGGTAGATAAAATAGGAGAAGAAGTTGTAGAAAAATATGGTTCTCACAAGTTAGAAGAAATAGCTAAAATGAATTTTGCAAATACTGAAAGAATATTAAAAACAAAAATTATATAAAGAACTATTTTTAAATAATTAACATAAATTATAAAGTAGTAAAGATATTTAGAGGAATATATCAAATACCAGTACTAGGCACACTAGGTTTTAAAGAATCTTCTTTCTTATCTATTACTACTTTTTCATTGTCTGAATTTTCATAATTATCTTCTATTATATTATTTTCTTTTATTTCATTAGATTCTTCTGTATTATTATCTTCTTTTATATCATCAGTCACTTCTATAGTATTATCATCATTATTATCATTATCTATTTTATTTATAATTATATATATACTATAATTTATAATATTATTATCACTATCACTTATAGTATACTTAACTTCATATATACCAGAAACATCTTTATTTAAATCAGTATCTATAATAGTATTATCACTATTTAAAATAATTTCTCCATCTTCTGGATCGTTTACTATTATAAGTTTATATAAATCTATATCATCATCACTATTAAATTCATATCTTTCACTTTCACTAAAAGCCTTAGGTATTCCTCCACTTATAACATGTCTAATAAATTCAATATAAGGTTCTCTATCTTCTTCTTTTAATTTATAATAACCAAGCACAAGCTCTGCTTTTATTTCTTTTTCCATGTACTTATGGTCAAGTATTTCCTCTGTAAATGTTTCCATATAATAATTTAAAATTTCTGTAACTTGATATTTAGTCATTTCATACTCATCATAATCATTATCTACATAAACACTACTATTTAAAAGAAAGGATGCTATTACAACAATGCTACCAACTACTCTCTTCATTAGAAACACCCCCAAACTTTAATCTATTACATTGTTGTTACTATAATATAGAAGAAAATAAATATTTTGTGTAAATAAATAAACTATATTTTATGCATAAAATATAAATTATGACACAAAAAAAATAAATCTAAATCTAGATTTATTCATCCTTCAACATATCCGCTCTTTTAAATATTATATATGCAAGTTTTACCCCTATATATAATAATTGTTCTTCATATAATTCATTCTCTTCTCTTTTATATTTTAAATATCTTATAAGAGCATTTATCTCACTTTCAGATAAAATAGAATTTCTCTCATCTAAACAAACATCACTAACTTTAGGATACTCTTCTAATATTTTATTAATATTATTTCTTAAAGTCTTAAATTCTTTTTTACTACATAATTTTTCATATACAATATCATATATATTATAAAAATCACTATCTAATAATTCTTTTAATTTATTATCTATATCCATATCTTATATCCTTTCTATAATATTATCTTTTCTTATTTTTTAGTATTTTATACAAAATTTATAAATTTATTGTATCATATCGTTATCAAAAAGTACATATATTAAATGTAGTATATTTTTATATAATATATAAGATAATATTATTAGGTGATGAATATGAAAATAGATAAGAATAGTACTAAATACATATACGTTATAGTAGGACGTAACATTCAAAGAATTAGAAAAGAACATAATTTAACTCAAATACAATTAGCAGATAAAATAGGATATAATGAAGGTACCATAGCAAATATAGAAAATAGTAGTTATGCTACTTTTAGTTTAGAATTTTTATATATAATTTCTAAAAAACTAAATGTTCCCATGACAGAATTTTTTAAAGATATAGAAAGGTAATTAAAAAATCAATTACCTTTTATTTTTATATAAACATCTCAAATAAACTTTGTTATTGCTTTTTTAAGACTTTCTCTTGCATCATCATGAGATAATTTTTTAATTGCTATATCCAAATCAAACCATTCACCAGTAATAAATCCTTCTTCTTTATTAATAGATATTTTAGGACAAGAATCCATTTTAAATAAAAATACTTTTATAACTTTAAGGGCTTTTTCACCATCGAAATAAAACTTAAACTCATCAATTTGTCCCAAACTTTCATTTTCTGTAACACTTACACCAGACTCTTCACTTAATTCTCTAATAGCTGCCTGCAAATAAGTTTCATTATTTTCTACATGACCTTTAGGAAAAACCCATTCCCCTTCATTATTTAATATTAATACTTTGTATTTATCTTTATCCTTTCCCATAACAATAGACATACTAGATATTTTTTCTTTCATAATATTCCTTTCTACTACATCATATCTTTATTTTCAGCAATGTATAATTCCATTGCCTTTTTTTGATATGGTAATTTTAATTTATTTATTACATCACTTACATTTTCAAAAACCAATTCCGAATCTTTTTCTAATGGTTTTTCTATTTTTCTTCTATATCCACCAAGAAAAAATGTGCAAGCGAATTCATATAATATTTATCTCTCGTAACCCAAAAACAATCTATAGTATAAAACTCTTTAATCGTTCTTATTTTACAACCACTTTCTTCTAAAAATTCTCTATATAAACAATCATAAAAACTTTCACCTTTTTCTAATCCTCCACCTATTAAAGATATTTCATTATTTTTTCTTGTTAAATATACCATATTATTTTTTACATATATACCAAAACAAGTTTCACGAAAACCATATTCAATATTTTTATTTTTAATTCCTATTTGTATTTTTTTCATATTTAACTCCATATTATTATAAATTATATATTTTATTTCTTTATTGTATACCTTGAAATATTAAGAAGTATTCCTATACTTGCCATACTAATTAAAAGACTACTCCCACCATAAGAAAGAAAAGGAAGAGTAACGCCCGTTACAGGAATAAGTCCAATTACTACAGATAAGTTCATAATAGTTTGAAATATTATTTGAAATATTACTCCAAAAGATAAATATTTAGAAAAAGAATCTGGTGCATTTAAAGATATTTTAATAGCACGATATAATATAAAAGCAAAAAGTCCTACTACAATAAATGCTCCAAGTACTCCAAATTCTTCTGCAATAATAGAAAATATAAAATCAGTTTGTGGTTCTGGTAGATAGAAATGTTTTTGTATAGAATTTAAAAAACCATTACCAAAAAGTCCACCTGGTCCAATCGCATATAAACTTTGTATTATCTGAAAACCAGTACCTAAAGGATCTTTCCAAGGATTAATAAATGATGTTATTCTATCCATTCTATAAGGAGCGATAATAATCAAAATAATTATACCAACTACCCCTACTAAGCCACTCATAAAAAAGAATTTCATATCAACACCTGCAATAAAAAGTAATGCAACTATTGACATAACAAGTACTACTCCAGTTCCAAGATCAGGTTGTAACATTATAAGTCCAAAGAAAACTAATAAAACTCCAAGTATTGGAAATACTCCTTTTTTATAACTCTTTAAATATTTATTAGAAAGCATTAAATATCTACTTGTAAAAATAAGCATTCCTATCTTTGCTGCTTCACTAGGTTGAACTCCAAAAGGTCCAATACCAAACCAACTACGAGATCCATTTCTAATACTACCAATTCCAGGAATTAATACAAGTATTAAAAGTAAAAAGCAAATACCTAAAATGTATCCTGCTTTTTCATAATAGAATTTATAATCTATTCTTGATATAAAAATCATTATAAAAATCCCTAGTACGATAAATAATGATTGTTGCTTAACATAATGAAAACTATCATTAAATTTATATCCTGCCCAAATACTTGAAGCAGAATAAATCATTATAAGTCCAAATATTACTAAAACGATTACCGAGATAAAAAGCAGATAATCAAACCTTTTATTCATATAACCACCTTAATATATTTTATAACCAAACTCCGAAAAGTATTCCTGCCATTGCAAGAAGAAGTCCTACAACCCAAAATAATTTTACTATATCTTGTTCACTCCAACCTAAAAGTTCAAAATGATGATGAAGTGGAGTCATTAAAAATACTTTCTTCTTAAACACAACAACTGAAAATGTTTGAATGATAACACTAAGTGTTTCTATAACAAATACACCAGCAACCACTAAAAGTGTAAGCTCACGATGTGTAAGTATCGCAATCGCAGCCATTACTCCACCTAAAGCAAGTGAACCAGTGTCCCCCATTATAACTTTTGCAGGATATGTATTATAAAGTAAATATCCTACTAAACTTCCTGTTAAGATAAGTGAAAAAATTCCAATATCATCAAATCCAACCATCAATGATACTAAACTAAATGCAACAAAAGCAATTGCCGCAAGTCCTCCTGCAAGTCCATCTAATCCATCAGTTAAATTAACTGCATTAGATGCACCAACTAAAACAAATAAAATAAATAAACCATAAAGCCATCCCATCTCTATATCTATACCAAGTGTTCCAACTATCCAAGATGTTTGTCCTCCACTTTTCATATAAATATAGAAAAATCCAACTGCAATTAAAACTTGAAAAAATAATTTCTGATAAGTAGTAAGACCTTCGTTATCCCCTCTTCTAATAGATAAAAAATCATCTATAAATCCAATTAAAGCATATCCACTAAATACTAAAAGTACTATACCTAAATTAGATGTATAACTTACTTTACCACTAGCTAAAAGTACAATAGTAGATACTATGGTAGGTATAATAAATATAAGACCACCCATAGTAGGAGTACCCTCTTTTTTTCTATGTAAATCTCCTACATATACACTAATTTTTTGTCCAAAATGTAGTTTCTTTAAAATAGGAATTAATATAAAACCTAAAAATGTAGAAAATATAAATCCTATAAATATCGCAACAACTGCTTTAGTAAGTAATAACATGTTTTTCACTTCACTTTCTTACAATATTATATCATATAATACTACCTAACATTACTACTTGTCTATTTTTAGACAAAATTTTACACAAATTAGCCTCTAACTCTTTCTCTTTAATCTTTTTTTCTGTATAATATACCTAGTTGAGGTGATAACATGAAAAAAAGAAATATTATTATCACATTATATGTTATTGCAGGTATTTTATGTATAACTGCAGGTATATCAAGCCTATATCTTTTTGCCTTTGAAAATAAACCTGTAAATACAGAAGTAAAGGAAAAGAAAAAAGTAAAAACAAAAGAAAAGAAAGATATATATATAAGTCCAGTACCAGGATTAATAAATGCTTATAATAATTCAGATATTGTATCAGAACTTACTATTCCAAGTATAGATTTTGAAACACCTGTTGCTAAAGCAAATGATAATGAATACTACTTACAACATAGTTTTAATAAAGAAGATAGTAAATTAGGTGCTATATTTGTAGACTATAGAACTAATGATATAGATACTGCTAAACAAATAAATATATATGGACATAATTCTGATTATTATACTCTACCATTTAAAATACTTGAAAACTATCAAGATGAAAATTATTTTAATACTAATAAAGATATATATCTAAATACAAGTAAACAATCTCTACATTATAAAGTATTTGCAAGTAAAATAATTACTACAGAAGATGAACATATGGCAATAAACTATGGAAATTACGATAACTTTCTAGAGCACGTATCTCTAATGAGAGAAAACGCACTATTTGATACAGGAGAAAACATAAAAAAAGAAGATAAATTATTAATACTTCAAACTTGTCTTTATAATCCTGAAGGAAGAAAAATACTAGTTCTAGCAAAACTAATAAAAGATAAAAAGTAAGACCAATCAAATCTTACTTTTTTATTATTTCTTCTAAATATAATTAATAATATAAACCCAATAAATTTCTTATCTTATTTTATTAAACAATTAATCTTTTAAATCAAAATTCAACATTTCTTTTACAACACTCTCGTACAAATCTTGTTCATGTTTTATAGTATCAATTAAAAAAGCTTTATCTTCTTTGTAGTTTTTAAGTCCTCTCATATAAAAAGGTTTATCACTATCAAGTACTATAAAAGGCATTATATTATTTTTTAGACACTCCTTAAACATAATCATACGTCCTACACGCCCATTTCCATCTCCAAAAGGATGAATACACTCAAATTTATAATGAAAATCTATTATATCTTCTATTGTTACTTTTTTTAATTTATGATATTCATTAAGTAATAAATCTAAGTCCCTACCAACATCTTCAGGAGATGATGTATTAATAACATTTATAAGACCAATTTTATTAGGAACAACTTTAAATCCACCTACATTATATCTTGGATTTTCTTCATCAGTAGTACTTCTTTTTAATATCTTATTCATTTCAATAATAATTTCTTTTGTTAAAGGTTTATCAATTATATCAAGACAATAATCAAACAATCTAAAATGATTTTTCATTTCTACCAAATCATCTAATTTTATAACATCATTTTCTTTAGGTATAAAAGAGTTAGTTTCAAATATCTCTTCTGTCTCATCATCAGTTAGTGTACCACCTTCAATTTTATTTGAATTATAAGCAAAATTAACTTGAAAATAATGATAAATATTACCTTTAAATTTTGTTTTTCTTTGTTCTATTAATTCTTTTTTTATAATTGATACATCCATTTCATACCTCCATAACATCACATCTATATTATATCATGATAAATATATTGTTATCAATATTTCATTAATTTCCAAGCATAAGTCTAACAGTGGCACCTTCTTCTATTTTAGTACCAGCACTAGGAGACTGAGAAACTATTTTTTATTTTTAAGATATTCAGCTAATTTATTATAACCACTTTCATCCCATAGTTTCCATCTCTCATCATCTTCAAAGCAAGCCATGGTTTTATTTTGACCTTTAGGTACAAAAATAAAATCCCAACTCCATCCATTATCACCAGATTTTACTTTGGCCAATGTACCTTCTGTTTTTGATGTAAAAACAATTGGTTCTTTTCCATATTCCGTATATGCTAGAACTTCTAAAAAATATGCCTCTCTTTCTTCTATTCCATCCATTAATTTTAAAACTCCATCCACCCCTATTGTTTGATCTACATATTTTGAATATGCACTAGGAAATCCATTTAAAGCTGGTATAACTATTCCAGAATCATTTTTTAAAGTATTTTCATGTAAATAATCACTTGCATATTTTGAAGAATATTTAGCAACTTCTTCTATTGTATCTGCTTGTATCTCTGGACAGTTAATATCTTTCTGAACAATTTCAAAGCCTAGTGGCTCTAAATTACCTTTAGCCACTTTTACCTTAAATTCATTTCCAGTAATATAGTTTATTTTTTTCATAGCATCATCCCCTCTTTTACTAAAACAGAAAAACAAAATAATATTTTCAAATTTATTATAATATAATTTTTATATTTTGTATACATTTTTATCCAAGCATAAGTCTAACAGTAGAACCTTCTTCTATTTTAGTACCAGCACTAGGAGACTGAGAAACTATCTTACTTCCATTACCAGAAAAAACAACATCAAACTTTTCAAGTTTCTTTTTAGCTTTATCTTTACTCATACCAACAACATTTTTAACTTTATATAAAGGAATATCTGTCCATTCTAAGTCTTTAGATAAACCTCCTTCTTGTTTTTTAATATCTAAAGCACCTATTATATCAAGCAATATTCTTCTAGCGATAGGTGTTGTAGTATAACTAGAAAGCATAGCAGTATTTTTAGGATTATCAATCGCAAGATATAAAACAGCTTCTGGATCATTAGAAGGTACAATACCAATAAAAGACATTATATAATTATTAGAAAGATAATGACCATCTTTTACTTTTTGTGCAGTACCTGTCTTACCACCAATTCTATATCCATCAATATACGCAGCTTTACCTCCACCTTTAGCAACCACACTTTCTAGGGCTTCTCTCATAGTAGCAGATGTTTTATCACTTATAACTTTTCTAACCACTTCTTTTTTTACTTTCTTAATAACATTATTAGTTTCAGGCTCTAAAACATTTTTTAATATAGTTGGCTTTGTTAAATAACCATTATTAAGTACCGCACTAACAGCAGTCACTTGTTGTATCGGAGTAACACTCACACCTTGTCCAAAAGCCGTTGTTGCAAGTTCTACATTTCCTACTTTATCTAAATCAAATAAAATACCTTCTCCTTCTCCATTTAAGTCTATTCCTGTCTTTTTACCAAAACCAAAATTTTTTATATATTTAAATAAAGTTTCTTTTCCAAGCATTTGACCTAATTTAACGAATCCTGGGTTGCAAGAATTCTGTAATACTTGTAAGAAAGTTTGTTCTCCGTGCCCTCCAGCTTTCCAGCATCCAATTCTCGCACCATCTACAGTAACACTTCCAGAATCAAAAAACTTATCTTTTTTAGGATTAATTATTCCCTCTTCTACTGCTGCACTGAATGTTACTATTTTAAAAGTTGAACCTGGCTCATATGAAGCCCATATAGGAAGATTACGACTTAAAGCCTCTAAAGATGCACTTTTATATTCATTAGGATTATAATTAGGTCTAGAACTCATTGCCAAAACTTCACCAGTTTTTGGTTGCATAACAACAGCAAGAGCCATATCAGGTTTAAACATATCTACAACATTATCAAGTTCTCTTTCTACTGATTTTTGAATATTAATATCAATTGTAAGCTGTATATTCATTCCATTTTGTGGTTTAACATAAACATCACTAACATTCAAATTATTCCCCTTAGCATCACTAAAATATTTTATCGCACCCTTTTTACCAGTTAAATACTTATCATATTCAAGCTCTAATCCAGAAAGTCCCTGATTATCAATACCAACATAACCAAGAGCATGAGATAACATATTACCATAAGGATAATTTCTTTTAGATTCTTTTACTAAATATACTCCATCTAATTTTAAATTACTTATTTCATCAGCTACCTCATAAGAAAGTCTACGTCCTTCAGGATGTACTCTTTCCATAGATGTCTTTTTATAAACATGTTTCTTCATCTCACTCTCACTTACATTTAATATACGAGAAAGTTCTTTTACCACTCTTTTTTTATCTGTCATTTGATTTGGTATAAGTACTAAACTAGTAGTAGTCAAATTATTCGCAAGAACCTCTCCATTACGATCAAGTATAAGTCCTCTATCAGCTTCAATTGGTAAATCTCTACTCCATAAATCATTAGCAAGTTTATTTAGTTTTTTATAATCAAATATCTGAACATAAAATACTCGTAATATAATTAAAGCAAATAAACACAAAAATATTAAAAACGCTATTCTGATTCTTTCATCTATCTTTTTAAAAAACATAATCCACCTCAATGTTTCTTATGTTATACGAAAGAAAAAAAGAACTATCATAATAATTTCTAGTTCATTATATTTTTTAAAACAGGTTTTCCATTTACAAATACAATATATTTTTTATAAAAATTATCATAATAATTTTTGAATATATAAAAACCTGTATCACTTGCTTTTTCTTGTTTTATTAATTCTTCAAATTCATTAATATTAACCCATTTAGCATTTCCTACTTCATCATCTTGTAATTTTAAATTATTAATATCAATATTTTTTTCTAAAAGAAACACTTCTACATAATCATTAATTCTTACATAGCTTCCAATAAATTTTAAATCCTCTTTTCTAGCTTTAATACCAAGTTCTTCTTCCATTTCTCTTAATGCTCCACTAACTGCAGTATCTCCTTCAATTGCTCCACCAGATACCACTTCCCACATATTAGGACACTTTTTAGCAGTTGCAAGTCTTTGTTGAATCAATATTTTATCTTCATCATTTATTATAAATACAAAACAAGACAATCTATATTCACCTTGTTTTAATTCATATTTTTCTTTAGTATAATTTAGTTTTTCATGTTGTGCATTATAAACATCTACTTTTTCCATAAACATTAATCTCCTAATCATATATTCCATAATTTCTAGCTGATATTATTTGTTCTTGAAAAGTTTTTCCATTTGCCCAAGTAATATATTCATCTAAATCATCTAACTTAACAAATAACCTTTCGCTTATTTCCCAATCTTGTTTAAATGGTAAAATCTCATCTACTCTAGCGGTATATCTCAATTGATAATACACCTTGTCATTTTCAACCACTTCTACTGCTCCCAAATATTTAATATCCTTAATAGTTACACACGATTCTTCAAGAACCTCTCTTCTTAAAGTATCAATTTTTTCTTCATTTACTTCTGGATGACCTCCTGGTATGGTCCAATTATTATTATATTTATTTTTAACTATCAATAACTCATTTTCGTCATTAAAAACATAACAATAAACTTGTGTATATTTTTCATTTGTAATTTTAAATTTTTCTTTCCATAACATTTTACAATTATCATTTATTTGTTCATAATCAACCATATTAATCTTCTCTCTATATAATATTTTATATTATAATTATATATAAATATTTAAAAATAAACAATAGAAAAAGGACTTTAAGCCCTTTTAATTAATTATATCTTCATTATTAATAACTTTTTTAGGATTAGTATAAGTTAATTTTTTATACTTATCTTCTTTTACTAATTTATATAATTTCTTATAACTTTTTTCTATATCTCCTACTACACTTAGAGAATGTATATCTGTACTTACAAATGTAACTAAATCATTTTTGATTAAATACTTAAACAATTTTTTAGCCTTATTACCATATTTACCTATAATCGATAAAACATTACATTGTAATATACAACCCATATCTATTAAATCATCAATTAAACTCTTATCTCCTTGTAAAAATAAATATCTCTCTGGATGAGCAATTATAGGTATTATACCATTATCTATTAATTTCTCTATCATAGCAAAGTTCTTATTAGTAATCTCATTAAATTGAAATTCTATTAACATATATTTACTATTATTTAAAGTAGTAAGTTTCTTTTTTTTAAATAATTCTAATATATCATCATTTACCAATATTTCATTTCCTAAAAATAAATTAATATCAGTATCCTTTTTTAATTTATTAAGTATATTCTTTCTAGTCTTTACATCCACATTATAAGATGTATCTTCTATAAAATGACTTGTTAAAACAATACTTTCAAAATTTAATTTTTCTAATTCTTTTAATATTTCAATACTTATATCAATATCAGAAGGACCATCATCTACATTAGGTAAAATATGAGAATGTATATCTATTATCTTATTCTTTTCCATAGTAATTTCCATAAGCCTTATTATTTTCTTGTACTTTATTAAGTACAACACCTAATATATTAGCATTAACCTTTTCCAATTCTTTTTTAGTTTCTTTTATTAAGTGAACTGGTGTCTTATTACTTTCTGCAACAACTATTACTCCATCAACCATTCTAGACATTATAGCGGAATCAGTTAATCTTTCATTAATTGGAGCTGAATCAAATATTACTACATCATATTTCTTTTTAAAAGTTTCAATTAATTGTCTATTACGTTCTGAGCCTAAAAGTTCAGTAGGATTAGGAGAAACAGTACCTTTAAATAATAAATCAAAATTTTTAAAATCTCCCTTTACTAAATATTTACTAAAATTATTAACTGCATACATATCACAAATTAAATCAGAAAGACCTATATTTTTTGGTTTATTAAATATTACATCTTGTCTACCATTTCTTAAATCACAATCAACTAATAATACTTTTTTACCAGTTTGTGATAAAGTATAAGCAAGATTAGCTGCAACAAAGCTTTTTCCTTCTCCAGGAATACTACTTGTTATTAAGAATGTTTTATTAGCTTTGTCTACTGATAGAAAGTCTAAATTAGTTCTTAAACTTCTAAATGATTCACTAACAACACTTTTTGGTTTTTTTCTAACTATTAAATCAGTTGTTTCTTTTTTAGTTTTCTTTCCTTTTTTAATTTTATTTTTCAATTTATTTTTAGTTACTCTTAAAGGAATAGTACTAAGTAAATTAAGTTCACACTTATTTTCTATTTCTTCTTTTCTTTTGACCTTATCATCTATTAAATATATAAGTAATATAATTATATTTGAAAGTACAAAACCAACTCCAGCACCCATAACAAGTTGTTTGAAAACATGTACATTAGCAGGAGTAGATGCTTCTTCTGCAACATCGACAACACTTACATTATCTAAGTCATAGATATTTGTAATTTCATCAGAAAACACTTTTGCAATTTCATTTGCTATATCACGTGATACTTCACTATTAACATCAACAACTGAAATATTTATAAGTTCGGTATTTTCAACACTAGTAACTTTTATATTATTTTTTAAATCAGAAAGTTCTTTATCTAATTTTAAATTATTTATTACTTTAGTTAATATTAATCTACTTTTAATTATCTCTTGGTATGTAGATACTAAATTAGTATTTAAAGTAATATCATTTTGAGTCATAGTGTGTTGTTCACTAGATTTAGTAAGTACCAAACTAGTATGTGATTCATATAATGGTACTTGCAAAAAGAAAGTATAAACACTTGCAATAAGCCAACCTATAATAGTTAAAATAACAACTAGCCAAAAATAATGTAAATATTCACGGCAAAAATCTCTAATATCAAATTCTTCCATTCATAATTCCCCCTTCGGTTTAAAAAACGCTTATATTATATCATTTTTTGAACTAAATTTCAATAAAAATATAAATAAAACTTTATTTCCTATTTAATATATATAAATTAAGTCAATTTTTATAACAAAAGAAAAGAGATAAATTAAACTTCTAAGTCCTTCTTTATCTCCTCTATTTCTTTTTCAGTAAGTTTACTTATTTTAATAATTTCTGAAATAACATATCCATTTTTTAACATTGCTTCTGCTACTTCCCTTGCTTTTTCGTTATAGCCATTATCGTGTCCATCATCGTATCCATCGCTAAAACTTGCCGCCCTTTGTTCTGCTTCTTTATCATATGATGAAAGTATTTCTTCGTCACGACTAGCTTTTACCATATCTTTTAAAAACCTGGCCATGAATTCATCATCCTTTCTTATCTTTTCACAATCCTTTATATCTTGCTCTACACTTAAAAGTAAAAGTTTTTTAAGACTTTGCTAATTTATACAACTTTTCCACTTGATTACTTTAAGTTAATTATATCAAAATTGTTTCAAAAAGAAAAGGGATAAATTAAACTTTTAAGTTCTTCTTTATCTCTTCTATCTCTTTTTCAGTAAGTTTACTTATTTTAATAATTTCTGAAATATCATATCCATTTTTTAACATTGTTTCTGCTACTTCCCTTCTTGCTTCAACAACACCATCATCGTATCCATCACTAAAACTTGCCGCCCTTTGTTCTGCTTCTTTATCATATGATGAAAGTATTTCTTCGTCACGACTAGCTTTTACCATATCTTTTAAAAACTTGGCCATGAATTCATCGTCCTTTCTTATCTTTTCACAATCTTTTATATCTTGCTCTACACTTAAAAATAAAAAGTTTTTTAAGACTTTGCTAATTTATACAACTTTCCACTTGATTACTTTAAGTTAATTATATCAAATTTGTTTCAAAAAGAAAAGAGATAAATTAAACTTCTAATTTCTTCTTTATCTCTTCTATCTCTTTTTCAGTAAGTTTACTTATTTTACTAATTAGTGATATATCTAAATTTTCTTGTAACATTGCTTCTGCTACTTCCCTTCTGTTTTGAGCAACACCATCATCATGTCCATCATCGTATCCATCGCTAAAACTTGCCGCCCTTTGTTCTGCTTCTTTATCATATGATGAAAGTATTTCTTCGTCACGACTAGCTTTTACCATATCTTTTAAAAAC
>CANQUW010000022.1 GCA_947627145.1 uncultured Bacilli bacterium | reverse complement strand
AAGTTGTACTTACGAACTCCCTGATATATTTTTAATATTTTACACTTACTATCATTAGTAGTATGACTACTAAGATAATAAGAGTCGTAGTTAAGTATTCCAAAATGGAATAGAGCTACGCATAAAAATATATAGTGGAGATGACACCTAATTATTAAGAATTACGTCTATTACTAATGTATCATAAATGATAAGTAAGCACAATATGTTTTTTACTTTTTGTAAAATTTATCTTGAATACTAAAAATATATATTATATAATTATGTTAACAAATAGTTAATGGAGGTATTTATGGATAATATTATATTACAAAAAAGTTGGGATAGAGGATTTTTAAAGGTAGAAGAAGATGTTATAAAAAATATGTTAAATTATGGTTATAGTTTAGATGAAATATCTAATATTACAGGTCTTTATTTAGAAGAAGTTTATTATAAGAAATGGGAGTTATTTGAAAGTGATAATTTAATGTATGAACCTTTAATAGTAAAACTATTAAAAGAATATAATAATAAGTATTCAGAAGGAAGAAAAGAAAGTGTTTTACATGTAACTAAAAAACTAAAAGAAGAAGGTATTGATATAGAAAAGATAGATAAAATTATAAATGGTTAAATATACGTTAGTGTATATTTTTCTTTTAATATATGATACAATATAAACACCGAGGAGGATTATATGATAGCGATTAAAAATAATGATAATGAAATATCTGATCAAAAAATAATTGATCAAATTAGATGTTTAGGAATTGATATAATTGATAATGCAAAGAGTGGACATCCAGGTATTGTTTTAAGTGCGGCACCTCTTATTTATATGCTATATGCAAAACATTTAAGAATCTCTCCATCACATCCAGATTTCTTCAATAGAGATAGATTTGTAATGTCTGCAGGGCATGGTTCTGCTTTGTTATATGCAACACTTCATATGGCAGGTTATAATATTGAAATAGAAGATTTAAAGAATTTTAGAAAGATAGATTCTATTACACCAGGTCATCCTGAATATGGACATACTCCAGGAGTTGATATGACAACTGGGCCTTTAGGACAAGGTATTGCTAGTGCTGTTGGTATGGCAATGGGTGAAGCTCATTTAGAGTCAATATTTAATAAAGATGAAAAAATAGTAGACTTCAACACTTATGTTTTATGTGGAGATGGAGACTTAATGGAAGGTGTAAGTTATGAAGCAGCAAGTCTTGCAGGAGCTTTAAAACTTAATAAGTTAATTGTATTATATGATTCTAATGATGTTTGTCTAGATGGAAAAACTAATAAAACTTTTAAAGATGATATAAAAACAAGATTTGAAAGTATGAATTGGAATTATATATATGTAAATAGTGATAATAGTCTAGATGAGATAGATGCAGCACTTAATAATGCTAAAAAGAGTGATAAGCCTACTATCATAGAAGTAAAAACAGTACTTGGTAAATATTCACATCTTCAAGGAACTGCTGAAGTTCATGGAAAACCTCTAGAAAAAGAAGATATTGAAAATATAAAGATGAAACTAGGATTTAGAAATGTACCTTTCCAAGTAACTAGTGATACTATGGAAGATATGCAATATTTAATAAGTGAACGTTGTCATGGTATAGTAGATGAATTTAATACTAAAGTAGAAAATTTAAATCCTATCTTAAAAGAAAAACTAAAACATTTTATAGATAAAGATTATTATGTAGATTTAGAAAAATTAGAATATGATATACCTGAAGAGGGTAGTGAATTATTAAGAGATTCATCAGGTAAAGTTTTATCATCACTTGCAAGAAACAATGATACATTATTTGGTGGAAGTGCAGACCTTTTTGGAGCATGCAAAAACTATGTAAAAGATGAAGGAGACTTTGCATCTGATAATTATAGTGGTAAAAATATTTACTTTGGTGTAAGAGAACATGCTATGGGTGCTATCCTTAATGGACTTGCTTTAGTAGGTTTTAGAAGTTATGGTTCAACTTTCTTAAGTTTTAGTGATTACTTAAGAGGTTCTCTAAGGCTAAGCGCTATGATGAGGCTTCCAGTAACTTATATTTTTACACACGATTCAATAACAGTAGGAGAAGATGGCCCAACTCACGAGCCAATCGAACAATTATCATCTCTACGTGTAGTACCAAATTTAGAAGTATATCGTCCAGCAGATGCTAATGAAGTAATAGGTGTTTATAAAGAAGTATTTAAAAGTAATAAACCATCAGTAATTGCTATCACTCGTAATAAAACTAAAATATTAGATAATACTAAAATAAGTGAAGTTAAAAATGGAGCTTATATAGTAGTAGACTATGAAGAAAAAATTGATGCAATAATTCTCGCAACAGGAGAAGAACTACATAGTGCAATAGAACTTTCTAATAGACTTCTAAAAAAAGGATTTCATATAAGAGTAGTAAGTGTTCCTTGTATTAGTAAGTTCTTAAATAAAGATAAGAGTTATCAAGAAGAAATACTACCTATCGGAATTAAAAAAATCGCTTTAGAAGCAGGAGTATCTTATTCATGGAATAAAATTATTTTCCAAGATAAATATATCTTATCAGTAGATAACTTTGGATATAGTGGTAATAGTAATGATGTAAAACATAAATTCTTATTTGATATAGATTCTTTAGAAGAAAGAGTAGAAAACTTATTAAAATAATATTTACATTTGGTAAATATTGTGTTATAATTATAAGTGACGGGAGATGGTAGCCCCAGCCTAGCTTCGGCGGCCTATATAATATAGGTTAAACGCAAAGTGGAAGCAGACCTGCCCGCATAAACGTAAGTCGGGCTGCTACCAATAGGATTTATCTATTGATGAATCCTGTTTTAATATTTTTTAAAAATAATATAATTCGACAAAAACAAACTCTCATATTTGTTATTCTATAAATGGTGATAATTATGAGAGTTTTTTATATTTTTGATATCAAAGATGAATTTGTAAGTTTATATAAAGATAATCCTTTTAATCTTTATAATATTCTAAAACAATTATATTTTCTTAAAAACCTAGACTTTGATTATGGTTTTCAAGTATTTAATCAATTAGTAGAACCTATAAATAAAATTGCTCTTGATAATTTTTTGTTCTTAAAAATGCATAAGGACATACCATATAGTAAAAGAGATAATAAACATATTATAAATAATTTATATAAAGATGAAATAAGCATCTTAGAAGTAAAAAGATCATTTATAAAAATAGAAGCTGAACAGAATATGACTTCATTTTTTAATATTTTATATCTTTATAACAATCATTATTTTATATGTGATTTTGAAACAAGTGATTATTTTTTCCTAGATGATATAAATTCCTCTTGTTTAATTAAATGATTTTTAGTAAAATATAGGAAGGAGGAATAATTATGTGGCATGATATATTAATACTTGTTGTAGGTCTTATCATTGGACTTGTTATTGGTTTCTTCGTTGCTAGATATTTTATGAAAAAATATTTAAAGGATAATCCTCCAATTAACGAGGCTATGATCAAAGCATTAATGACACAAATGGGAAGAAAACCAAATCAAAAACAAATAAACCAAATGATGAAATCTATGCAAAAATATATGTAAGAAGGTTACTAAAAAAATAGTAATCTTTTTTTATTTTTCTGTTTACTTGCTATTTTAAATATGTTAAAATGTATTAGTATAGAAAATAGGTGATAGTAATGGTAAAAGAAGAATTAACTGCAACGTTAGGTAATATTAAAGATGTAAATATTAAAGTATTAGATATTTTTGAATCAGCAAATAAAAACTATATTTTATATACGATTGATTTAGATAATGAAAACATATATGCATCTATTATAAATAAGAAAAAAGATAATACCATTATTCTAAATCCTGTAAAAGATGAAGAAGAAATTAAATATATTGAAAAGAGGATAAATAAGATAAAAAGCATGGGAGATGAAGTTTATGGATAAAGTAGTAGATGAATTCGTAAACTTTATGAAATCTATGGACTTAAATGAATTAAAGATGACCACAAAAGTTTTAGATGAAAGACTTGACAACATACTCACATATAAAAAAGACATTGAAGTTCTAGAAAACAAAGTATTAGAAAAAGATAAAGAAAGATTTAAGTCTTTAAGAAAATATGAAACTAATATTAGAGAATTATACGATGTTGAAAGTAAAATAAAAAGTTTGAAAGAAGAAATAAGAAGACTAGAAATAAAAAAAGAAAAATTAAAAAAAGAAAGTTTAAAATCTAAACAGATGAGTGATAAATCTTCTCGTGAATTTCTAGATGTAAAAAAAGAATTAAAAGAAAGAAGAAAACAAGGTATTAATGGTAGTAACACTATAAAGATAAATAAAACTCATAAAAGAATAACTTTAAATGATTTAGAAAATAATAAAATAGTAATCAATGGTGCGACTAGTATTGGAAAAATAAATAATACTTTAATAGAAAATAAAAAGAATACTGGTAAAACAAAATAAAAATAATGTAAAATTGTCAAAAAGTTATATTTTTAGTGATTTACATTTGAAAAATACTATGTTATAATTATCTTGATAATAGGAAATACTACAAAAAAAGAATAAGGAGAGATGAAGTATGAATAACGATATGGATTTTAATAGCATTGATTTAGAAAAGTTAGAACCAGATGCTTTACAAAAATTAATAAAGGCAGCTCACGATGAAGAAAAAAGAAGAAACGATGAGTACAGAAAACAATTAAGACAAGAAGCTGATAAAGCAAGAGAATATGCTATAAACAAAGAAGCTCAAGCTAAAGTTGCTCGTCAAAATGTTGCTAACTTAGAATTAGATCTTCAAAATGCTCAAGAAAAAGTAAATGAGAAAGAAGCAATTTTAAAAGATGCTAAAACTCGTGAGATTGAAGCTATTGGTGCTAGAGAAGATGCACAAGAATTATTAAGGCAAAAAGAAGAAGAGGAAGAGCAAGCAAAAGATGTAGTTGAAAGTGAAACTCTACATTTACAAGATGCAAGTGAAGAACTTTCTCAAGTTGAAAGAGAATTAAAAGAAGCAAGAGATGTTGCTAATAGAGAAGAAACTGAAGCTGAACAAGCAAGAGTAGATGCTGAACAAAAAGAAGCTGCTTTACAAAATCCTAATATAGATAAAAATAAAAGCCAAGATGTAGTTGAAATAAAACAAGAAGAAAATACAGAAGAAAAAGTTGAAGAGTCAAATGAAATAGAAGATGAAATAAAACCAGCTATAGAGCCAACAGTAGAAAATGTAGAAACAACTCAAGCAGAAGAAATAACTGAAGAAAACAATGAAACATTAGAAGACAATACAACTGAAAACATTGGTACAACAAATGAATTGAAAGATGAAGACGATACATCGTTCTTCGCAAACATACAAAGTTTTTTAGAAAATTAAAATAGTTTGAAAAAACTATTTTTTCTTTATATAATATAAAAAGAGAAGGAGGTATAATATATGAAAGATTTTAAAGAAAAACTGTCTCTTGTACCAACTAAACCAGGTAGTTATCAAATGAAAAATAAAGATGGTGTTATTATTTATGTTGGTAAAGCTAAGAATTTAAAAAATAGACTTAAAAGTTATTTCACAGGAACAGTAACAGGAAAAACTGCTATGCTTGTTCGTGATATAGATGACTTTGAATATATTGTTACCTCATCTGAATTAGAATCTTTAATACTTGAAATTACTTTAATAAAAAAATATAATCCTAAATATAATATTTTACTTAAAGATGATAAAAGTTATCCATACATTGAACTTACTTGTGAGAAATATCCTAAACTTAAAGTAGTAAGAAATGTAAAGAGAAAGAAAAATAAAACTCATCTATATGGACCTTATCCTAATGTATATGCTGCAAGAAATACAGTTAATATGTTAAATAGACTTTATCCCTTAAGAAAATGTGAAACTCTAGGTAAAGATTTATGCCTTTATTATCATATTCATGAATGTCTAGGTTATTGTAAGAAAGAAGTAGACCCAGAAGTTATAAAAAATATGACTAAAGAAATTATTTCCTTTTTAAAAGGCGATAGTAGTAAAGTTGTTTCAAAATTAGAAAGTGAAATGAAAAAAGCAAGTGATAATTTAAATTATGAAAAAGCTGCAGAAATAAAAAAGATGCTAGATTCAATATCTATTACTTTAAAGAAACAAAAAATAGATTTAAATCGTGGATTTAACTTTGATTTAATAAATTACTATGAACATAATAATTATTTATCTATACAAGTTTTCTTTATAAGAGATGGACTTTTATTTGGAAGACACTCAGATATTATTTCCTATATTGGAGATATAGATGAAAATGTAGAAGAATATATTATAAAATTTTATGATAATCTTGGAATGCATCCTCATGAATTATTAATACCATCTACTTTAGATAAAGAATTAATTGGTAAATATTTAGATGTAAAAGTAAATACTCCATTACGTGGTAAATTAAAAAAACTACTAGATTTAGCAAGAGAGAATGCTAAAGAGAAATTAGACTTAGAAGAAGAAACTATAAAACGACGTGATGATGAAAGATTAAAAGCAGTAGAAGAATTAAAGAGTCTTTTAAATTTAAAAAGTGCCTCTCTAATAGAGTCTTTTGATAACTCTCATCTTTTTGGAACTTTCTATGTTGGAGGAATGGTTGTATATGAAGACTTCTTACCAAGAAAAGATTTATATCGTAAATTTAAAATTACAACTGATGCTCGCGATGATCTTTCTGCTATGAAAGAAGTGGTATATAGAAGATATTATAAAGTTTTAATGGAAGATTTACGAAAACCAGACTTAATTGTTCTTGATGGTGGCAAGACTCAAATAGGAGTAGTAAAAGAAATTATAGATAGTCTAGGTCTTCATATTCCTATTATTGGACTTGTAAAAAATGATAAACACAGAACTAGTCATATAATGAATGAAAATTATGAAATATTAGAACTTGATAAAAATAGTCATCTCTTCTTATTTTTAACTAGAATACAAGATGAAGTACATAGATATGCAATTACATATCATAGAAATCTAAAAAGTAAAGGAACTTTATCTTCAGTTCTAGAATTATCTCCTGGTATTGGAGAAAAAAGACGTAAAGAGTTAATTAAAACTTTTGGTTCACTTAAAAAATTAAAAGAAGCAAGTATAGAAGATTTAGAAAAAGTATTAGACAAAAAAACAGCAGAGAATTTATTTAATTATTTAAAAGAATTATAATTTATGGTAAGATAAAACTGGAAGGTGATTAATATGAATGAAAAAGGGTTTACATTAGTAGAAGTACTTACTACTATTGCTATATTAGGTATTATCTCAACTGTTGCTATACCTATGGTTAATAAATATTTATTACAAAGTAAAAATAAAACATATGATACTTATGTTAATACTTTATATAATGCAACACGTAATTATTATGAGAAGAATTCTATGTTTATACCTAAGGCTGGTAGTAGTGAAACTTTAACTGCAAAGACATTACTAAATGAAAGTTTTATTGATGAACTTGTTGATCCAGAAAACAAAAATGAAAAATGTGATTACAATGAAAGTAAAGTTAAAGTTGAAAATATAGCAACTAAAAATGCTGATGGTACAGTAAGAAATAATGCAAAACTTAAATATTATGTAACTTTAAAATGTCATAATAAATTTTATGTAGAAAACAAACTTATGAACTAGATAACGAAAGGCGTGTGTAGTATGGGAAAAATTAAAGTAATGACAGATACTCTTGCTAATAAAATTGCAGCAGGAGAAGTAGTAGAAAAAACAATGAATGTTGTAAAAGAATTAGTAGAAAATTCACTTGATGCTGAAGCATCAGAAATATCTGTAAAACTAGTAGACTCTGGAGTAAAAGAAATAGAAGTAAGTGATAATGGAATCGGTATGGATAAAGAGGATGCTAAAAATGCTTTTTTAAGACATGCTACAAGTAAATTAAAATCTTTAGAAGACTTATTTAACATAGAAACTCTAGGTTTTAGAGGTGAAGCTTTACCATCAATTGCGAGTGTATCTCACGTTGTCTTAAAAACAACAGATGGTAATACTGGAACTCGTATTGAACTAGATGGAGGAAATATAAAAAAAATAGATGCTTCTGATTTAGCAACAGGTACAACAATTAGAGTATCTAATCTTTTTTATAATACGCCAGTAAGACTTAAATATTTAAAAAACTATTATGTAGAACTAGCAAATATCTCAGACTATATAAATAAAATGGCACTTGCTAATCCAAATGTTAAATTTACTTTAATAAATAATGATAAAACATTATTAGAAACAACAGGAGATGGCAATCTTTTAAAAGTAATATATAATGTATTTGGTGGAGATGTTGCTAAAAAGATGATTGAAGTGGATGAAAGTAATGATGATTATAGAATTACTGGATATATATCTTATCCAGAAGTTGCTAAATCAACAAGAAACTCTATGATTACTTTTGTAAATGGAAGACTTATAAGAAATAATATTTTAAATAGAAAAATAATAGAAGCTTATCATACCTATATACCAAAAGATAAAGCTCCTATAATTGTAATAAATATAGAAACAGATCCAATCCTAATAGATATAAATATACATCCAACTAAAATGGATATAAAATTCTCAAAAGATAAAGAATTATACGAACTAATAGAAAAAACTATAACATCTAAATTAGAAAAACTATTACTTATACCTACAATCTCTGTAAGAGATGAAGAATCTATTAATGATGTAGATAGTATTATAGAAAAAGATATAAAAGTAGAACTACCTATATTTAACGAAGAAAAACAAGAGGAAGAAACAAATGATAATAAAGTTTATGAGGAAATATCTTTAAACTTTGATGTAGAAGAAGAAAGCACTTCATATGAGTCTGAAGAGAAAGAGGATAGTTATAGAATAAAAAGACTATATCCAAAAGGAATTGTTCATATGACTTATATAATTGCTGAAAATGAAGATGGTATGTATATAATAGATCAACATGCAGCAGCAGAAAGAATAAATTATGAAAAATATCTTCATGGAATGGGAAAAGAAACTAATACTGTAATGGAACCATTAATTCCAATTAAAATAGAACTTCCAACAAATGAGTTTATTATGGTAAAAAAGAATATGGATTTACTTTCTTCAATTGGAATAAAAGCAGAAGAATTTGGAAGTAATACTTTTATAGTAAGAAGTCATCCTACTTGGTTTAAAGAAGGATATGAAAAAGAATCTTTAAGAAAAATATTTGAACTTATCGCAACAAAAGAAGAATTTTCTAAAGAAAAATTTATAGAAAAAACTGCTATAACACTTGCATGTCGTATGTCTATTAAAGCAAATGATTATATTTCAGAAGATGATATGCAATATTTATTAGATACACTACGTAAATGTGAAAATCCTTTTACTTGTCCACATGGAAGACCAACTATTATTACTTATACAATATATGATTTAGAAAAAATGTTTAAAAGAGCTATGGATTAGGGGGAATTATATGTTACCTATAATTGTTATACTAGGACCAACAGGTGTTGGAAAGACTAAAGCATCAGTAGAGCTTGCTCACAAGATAAATGGAGAAATAATTAATGCTGATTCAATGCAAATTTATAAAGGACTTGATATTGGAACAGCTAAAATAACAGAAAAAGAAAAAGAGGGTATACCTCATCATTTGTTTGATATAAAAGAAGTAAATGAAGACTATACTATATATGATTATCAAAAAGATGCAAGAAAAAAAATAGAAGAAATAAGAAAAAGAGGCAATACTCCAATATTTGTAGGAGGAAGTGGTCTATATATTAAAGCAGCTCTTTTTGATTATAAATTAAATGAAACTAAAGTAAATGATACTTTTGATGAGTTATCTAATGAAGAAATACTTTCTAAAATAAAAGAAAAGGAACCAAATACTAATATTCATATAAATAATAGACGTCGTTTAGTACGAGCATTACAAATATTATCATCAGGAGAAAGTATTTCTAAAGAAAAAGATAAGCTAATATATGATACTATTTTTATTGGACTTACAACTGATAGAGAAATTTTATATGATAGAATAAATAAAAGAGTAGATGAAATGATAAAAGATGGATTATTTGAAGAAGTAAATAGATATAAAAATTATCTTAATGAATATAAATCTTTAAAAACAGGTATTGGTTATAAAGAGTTTATACCATACTATAATAAAGAAAAAACTAAAGAAGAAGTAATAAATGATATAAAACAAAATTCTAGAAGATATGCTAAAAGACAATATACTTTCTTTAATCATCAAATGGATGTTAAATGGTTTGATGTAGATTTTGAAGACTTTAACAAAACAATAAATGATATTTATAATTACATAACAGAAATAGAAAAATAACTATTTCTTTTTTTATTAAATTTAAAAGTTTTAATATTGACTTTTCAAACATCTGTAGTATAATCAAGTTATACAGTTAGTAAATAAGATTTTGTTATAGTAAGGAGGTATGGTAGATGAACGAAATTGATTTAACTAATAAAACATTTGAAGATATTAAACACATTGATGAGGAAGGACATGAGTTTTGGTATGCAAGAGAATTAATGAAAGCTCTAAAATATACAGAGTGGAGAAATTTTAAAAAAGTAATTTCTAAAGCACAAATTGCTTGCAAAGCAAGTAATAACAACGTTTCTGAACACTTTGTTGATGTCAACAAAGTGTTACACGTAGGATATAATGCTGAGATGACAATAGAAGATTTTAAACTATCAAGATATGCATGTTACTTGATTGCGCAAAATGGTGATTCAAGAAAGAAAGTTATCGCACTAGCACAAACATATTTTGCCGTAAAAACAAGAATGCAAGAACTAAACGAAAAAGAATATAATGAACTCACAGAAGATGAGAAAAGGTTTTATCAAAGAAGTATAACACGAAAAAAAAATAACTCATTAAATAAAACTGCGAAAAATGCTGGTGTAAAAAACTTCGATAAATTTCATAATGCGGGGTATAAAGGACTTTATAACGGAGAAACCGCAAATGATATTGCTAAAAGAAAAGGATTAAGATATAGAGAAGATATTTTAGATAATATGTGCAGTGATGAATTAATTGCCAATTTATTTAGAATATCACAAACAGAACAAAAAATAAAAAGAGAAAATATAAAAACAGAAAAGAAAGCAAATGATACACATTATAAAGTTGGAAAAACAGTTAGAAATACTATAAAAGAACTCGGTGGTACAATGCCAGAAGATTTTCCGACACCAGAAAAAAGTCTAAAGGAACTATCGAGAAAGAAAATTTGTTAAATAGAAAAAATAATAAGTTTAAGACCATTTTGTTGACCTCAACAAAATGGTCTAAGCAGAATGTGATATAAAAAGAACTTTACATTTACTGGTATTAGGAAAATGTAAAGTAAATAATATAAAATGGTTTAAAATTAAAACTATTATTGTTGTTTCTTTACACGTTGCTGATGCCGACAAGGTGTAAAGTTTAAAAGAATAGTAATAATTATAATCAGAAGTTATTATAGAAAAGAATATTGTATTAATAATGAAGGATCTAAAATATATTTTTATTATAAAAAATGCTAAGATAGATAATGTTAAAACCATTTAAAACTAAGATATTACAAAGTTTCCAACCATTTTGTCGGCATGGCCAAAATGGTCTAGGTTTAAAATATAAAAATTATTTGAAACTAATATATTACAAGGGTTTTGACGATTTTGTCAGCGTCGACAAAATCGTGGGATGTTTGAAACAAATAGAAATGATAATGAAAGAAAATATAATTAAAAAACGTAAAAAAACATCAATTTAATTGCTTTTTCTTTTCATAATATTTTTTTAATGATATAATTTATAATGAGGAGTAGATAATATGGCAAAAAAGAAAAGTAGAAAAAAAAGTAAGAATACTGGTTTTGAATATAGTGCAGAACTTTATGGAGTTCTTTTAGTACTTGCGGCCATATTAGGTATAGGAAAATATGGTCCGATAGGAAAGTTAATTGCATCGTTTGGAGTATTCCTTGTTGGAAGTGGATATGGGATATTTTTAGTAGTAATGTTTATAATAGGAGTTTATTTAATTTTAAAAAGAGAATTTCCTAATTTCTTTACAACCAAATTAATTGGACTTTATATGATGACAATTGGACTTTTAGTTTTGATGCATAGAGAGTATGTTATCGCAAATGAAAGTAATGTAGCATTAATATTTCAAGAAACATTAGATGAACTTGTTATATCATTTAATAGTATTATGACAACGGGAACAGTATCATCTATCTTTGAACTTGGTGGAGGAATTATTGGAGGAGCTTTTGCTATATGTTTCGATAAACTATTTGCCTTAACAGGAATGCAAATTGTATCATGGGTTTTAATAGGAGTAGGACTAAGTTTATTTACTGGATTTTCAATTGTTGATGCTATAAGAAATGGTTATAATACATCAAAAGAAAAGATGAAAACAAGAAAAGAATCTAGTAAAAACGAAAGTGATGATGAAGAAGAAAGTCCAAAATCAGCAGTTATTATAAGTAATGGTGATGAAGATATTGATGACAACAAACAAATAGTTGTATCTAGTATAGATAAAATTACCCAGACTAAAGATAATACTGAAACAGAAGAAGATCATGCTCATCCTGAAGTTGTATCAGAAAACTTTAATAGAAATTATAAATTACCTAGTATGGATATATTAGATAAACCAAAAAGCAAAAAGAAAAATGCTAATCAAAGTGCTATCGAGAAAAATATTGTTAGTCTAGAAAATGTATTAAAAGATTTTGGTATTAGTGGAAAAGCAGTAGAGGTTCATATAGGACCAACAGTTACACAATACGAACTTGAAATAAAATCAGGTACTAAATTAAATAAAATTGTAGGTCTAAATAGAGAAATAG
This sequence comes from uncultured Bacilli bacterium, assembly GCA_947627145.1. The sequence goes on along the minus strand of CANQUW010000022.1, from coordinate 1,363 downwards.
CTTTATCTCTTGCTAAAAAAGATGTAAGAATTGAAGCGCCTATACCTGGAAAGAAAACAGTTGGTATTGAAATACCAAATGAAACACCTGTACCGGTAACATTTAGAGAAGTTCTAGAGCGTATTCCGGAATCTAAAAAAGATTCAAAACTTTTAGTACCTTTAGGTAAAAATATTATGGGTAATGTTATCTGGTGTGAGATTAATAAAACACCACACTTACTAGTTGCAGGTGCTACTGGAGCTGGTAAATCAGTATGTATTAACGGGATAATCGCATCCATTTTAATGCGTGCAAGACCTGACGAAGTAAAACTTATGTTAGTAGACCCTAAAAAAGTTGAACTTTCACTTTATAATGGAGTACCACATTTACTTTGTCCAGTTGTTACCAATCCTAAAAAAGCGAGTGTTGCTCTTGCTAAAATAGTAAGTGAAATGGATAGAAGATTTGATGTTTTTGAAGAAACTAAAACTAAAAACATTGGAACATATAACGCATATATTGAAAAAGAAAATAAAAAAAGAAAACCAGAAGAACAACTAAAGAAAATGCCATTTATCGTAGTTGTAATAGATGAACTTGCAGATTTAATGTTAGTTGCAGCCAAAGATGTTGAGTCATCAATCATGAGAATAACTCAACTTGCGCGTGCGGCAGGAATTCATTTGATAATCGCAACTCAAAGACCATCAACTAATGTAATAACAGGTGTCATTAAAGCAAACATTCCATCTCGTATAGCATTCACAGTAGCGAGTCAAATAGACTCACGTACTATACTAGATACTGGTGGTGCAGAAAAATTACTTGGAAAAGGAGATATGCTTTTCTTACCGATGGGAGAAATTACAACACAACGTGTTCAAGGAGCATTTATATCAGATGATGAAATAAAAAGAATTATAGATCACACCATCGAGCAGCAAAAAGCAGAATACGACGAAAAAATGCTTAACTTAGATTCAGCTGATATGCCTGATAAAAGTGCAAGTCAAATAGAAGATGCCAATCAGAAAGAAGAGTACGATGATCCATTATATAATGATATAGTAGAATTTGTAGTAGAAAGTCAAAAAGCTAGTGCCTCACTTCTTCAAAGAAGATTTAAACTAGGTTATAATAGGGCAGCAAGAATCATAGATTTACTTGAAGAAAGAGGAATTATTGGTCCACCTAACGGGTCTAAACCAAGAGTAGTATTAGTAAAACTTGATGAAGCAGAACAAGAAGAATAAATACTACTCTTTTTTCTGTTATTCGTGATATAATAGAAATAAATGTTAAAAGACTCTTATAATGAAATCAGATAGTTAAATTTTACAAAGTTTGATAAAATTAAATTATGGAGGATTGAAATATG
>CANQUW010000021.1 GCA_947627145.1 uncultured Bacilli bacterium | reverse complement strand
TCTTTTGATGTTACTAAAATTACTACACTGACATTTTCTCAAAATGATTTTACTGACATTTTCAAAAAAATTTGACATAAAAAAACTACTTTCGTAGTTTATTGTTCAGTTAAAATTTTAAATACCTCATCTAATTCTTTTAATATATCTTTGTTAAATTTATGAAGCAAGCAATCTTCTTTATATCTTGGTGTTAGGTGTATATGAAAATGTTTTATATCTTGTCCATATTCATTGTTTTCTACAATTGTAAGTCCATCACAATTTAATTTTTCCTTAAGTAATGGATATAATTTTTCTCTTGTTAGTTTTAAAGTATGAGTTATTACTTCATCATCTACATCAAATATATTTTCATAATGTTTTTTTGGTACTACTAGTAAATCTCCATTAGTAGATGGATTAATATCTAAAAATACTTTTACCATATCATCTTCATATATAGTTTTAGATGGTACTTCTCCTTTTATAATTTTACAAAATAAACAATCTTCCATTTAAATATCCTCCTTGTAATTATATTTTTTTAATATATCTTTATTATTGTCTTTGATTGCGGGTACTAATTCATTTAATATTTCTAGTTTTATGTAATCTGTTTTTAGGTTTTCTATTTTGAAGTTTTCACTAGATTTATTTGGATTAGTAATATAGAAATTATAAGATACTGGATTAAATTTTTCAGTAATTGTTGTATTATGGAAAGCTATAATAGAATTATTAATATCTGGGAAAGTCCAGTTGTTTATAATTAATTCTCCTTCTACTTTATAGATGTTTAACTTTTTATAGTTTTGACTTTCTACAATACGTTTTTTTACACTTGGATTAAACTCATCTAAATTTTTATCTATTCTTATTTTCAATGTGTCATTTATTTTACCTTTTGTTTTATTTGATTCTTGAAAATCTTTTGTTAAGTCTTTTTCTATTTTATTAAGCAAAGATTTTCCTTTTTTATATTTTTCTTTGAAATCATCTGTTGTATGTTTGTTTTTATAAGTTACGGTAAAATATAAATCTTTATTTATTTTATTTGTAACTTTAGTTTTGTAACAACTACAATTTACATAGTATTTTGTCTTTCCTATATTAATATCTTCATCTTTATATTTTTCTTTTATATATGTAGTTATATTCTTTTTTGCTTTTGGTAGTTTTTTCATATTTATTTGTTCATTTATGACAATAGAACCAAAAGTTACTATAAAGAATACAAATAAAAGTGCCATACTATAGGTTAATTTAGTTTTTTCATCCATATTACATCCTCACAATCAAGTATATTGTATCTAAAAAAGAAATTAAAATCAATAATAAAAGGAATCTATTTGATTCCCAAGCATGAATTTCAGCAAATATTCATAACTTTATTATGTAAATATGAACTTTATTTTATACAAATTTCTTAAAAGAGCTTGTTTAAGTATTTTTTTTGTGTTATTATTATCATAGAATAATAGGTGGTGGCTAGAATGAATATACAAAGAGGATTAGTTAAAGATTTAGGATATGATGATACTGAATGTACTTTTGTTACGGGTAAAGATGATGTTCAATATTATTTTGTTAATGGGACTACTTTAACAGATGGACTTTATGTTGTTACTCCAAATGTTAAAGAAGCTGTTGGACATGAGGTTTATTCTACACTTGGTGTAATTGATGAAAATTTGAATATAATTATACCTTGTGCTAATAAACGTATTGAACTTGTTGCAGATCATTTTCTTTTAGTTGAGAAAACAGAAGTAGAAAGTATTGATGTTAAAAATTCTATAGCAGTTAAAGACGATCCAATGAAAGCGAGTACTTTTAATAATGATTCGTTAAATATTAAACAAGCTATGCAGAATGAAATGGGTCCTGATGGTGTGTTTATATTTGATGATATGTTTTCAGAAGCTAATTTATATGATTTAACTGGAAATAAAATATTAGGAGATGAATATACAGGATTTAGTTTTATTGGTCAAGTTGGTAATGATTTGTATTTACATACAATAAATATTAATGATGCGATAAAAGTTATTAAAACACCAAGCGTTGATAATACTTCTGAGGTTGCTCCAATTGCACCAACTCCAGGTATAGTTGCACCTACTGCACCAGAAACTACTGCGCCAACGGAGGAAAATCATGAAAGTGAAGAGATTGGTGTTGCTCCTTCAGCAGTTGCAGAAAATACTGTTCCAAGTCCAGTAATGCCAGAGAGTGTTTCAAATACGGATGTTAGTAGTGAAGTTAGTGTTCCAGAACCAACTATTCCGACACCTACACCAATGACACCTGATCCAATGATGAATTTTTCTTCAGCACCTGTTAATAATGAAGATGTAAATCTTCCAGATGAAGTTACTCCTACTGCAATGCCTGATTTGGATTTGAATGCATCTAAGGAAGAAGTTTCAGTAGAAAATGATTCATCTGATGTAGAAAAGGATGTTTCATCAGAAAATATTAATCCAGAAGATAAATATTTGGATGAAGAAGATAAAAAAGAAGAATCTCACGATGAAATTGATACTAATCGTTATGATAAATATATTCGTAGTGCTCATGAAAAAGAAGATGTTAAAAATGCTGTTTATGATGAGGCTGTTGAAGTTATTAGAAATTTAGTTGATAAAAATAAAAGACTTGAAAATGATAATGAAAGTGGAAAAGTTCGTATTAAAGAATTAGAACTTGATAATAAAGATTTTGCTAAAACTATAAAGTCTCAAAGAGAGAGAATAGAAAAACTTGAACGTGATAATGAAAGTCATGTAAGTGAAATAAGAAGATATAAACAAAATATAGATAGTTTAGAAACTGAGAAACGTGAATTCTTAAGAACAATAGAGTCACAAAATAGAAGATTAGAAGACCAAGAAAATAAACTTAGAAATCAGGATGAAGAACTTTCTAAACATGAATCTGGTAAAGAAGAGTTAGTAAAACTTTTAGAAGATGTTACTGAAGTTTTAGATTAATATAGAATGGTTAGAAATAATCATTCTTTTTTTCTTTTAAAACTTTATATTTTGTGGTATTATATGTACGAACGAAAATAAATAATTTTTTAGAAAAAATCTTTAAACGTGGTATAATATAATTGTTTGAAAGGACTGGTATAATGTTTTGTATAAAAAATTTGAAAGTACAAGTTAATGATAGTGATAAAGTTATTCTTGATAATTTTAATTTAAATATAGGTAATGGAGAGGTACATGTTATTATGGGTCCTAATGGTACTGGTAAAAGTACTCTTGCTAAAACTATAATGGGTCATTATAAATTTAAAGTATTAGATGGGTCTATTTCTTTTTTAGATGATGATATCACTAATCTTTCTACTGAAGAGAGGGCACGTCGTGGTATTTTCCTTGCTATGCAGGATCCTACTGAAATAGATGGTGTTAGTAATAGCGAATTTTTGCGTGTCTCTTTAGGAGAAGTAACAGGAGAAAAAGTTAATTTATATAAATTTGTTAAATCAGTAGAAGAAGCTTTTGATGATGTTAAGTTAAGTCATGATATGTTACATAGAGCGGTTAATAAAGGTTTTAGTGGCGGAGAGAAGAAAAAGAATGAAGTATTGCAACTTAAGGTTTTAAAACCTAAACTTATTATTCTTGATGAACTTGATAGTGGACTTGATGTTGATAGTTTAAAAATTGTTTGTGAAAATATAAATAGTTATTTAGAAGAAAATAAAGATGCTTCTCTTTTAATAATTACTCATTATCCTAGAATACTCGATTATTTAAAACCTAATTATGTTCATATTATGAAAGATGGTAATATTAAGAAGACTGGAGACATTAATCTTGCCTATTTTGTTTTAGAAAATGGATATGATAGTATAAATGACGTTACGGAAGATGATTATGATGAATAAATTAATAGTAGGAAAGAATTCTAGTAAAGAAATTTATATAGATAATGAAGATAGTAATATAGAGATTATTATAGAAGAAGGCGGAAGTGCTCGTATATATCATTATGTTGTTGATAAGAGTTTTGATGTAAAAATATATTTAAAAGGAGAAAATGCTTTAGTAGATTATTTTTATAGTATTATTAATAATGGAGATAATTATTTTAATATTAAAGTTTATCATGAAAAAGATAATACTACTAGTAATTTAGTTAATCATGGAGTTAATATTGGTAGTAAAAAATTACAATTTAGGGTAGATGGTATTATACCTAAAAATAGAGTTAACTGTTTATGTAATCAAGATAATAAGATTATGAATTTAAGTGACGGAGATAGTACTATAGAACCTAATTTACTTATTGATAGTTATGATAGTGTTGCTAATCACTCTGCTTATATTGGTAAGTTTAGAGATGAAGTGTTATTTTATTTGAATAGTAGAGGTATATCAAAAGAAATGGCTATACGTATGCTTACTTTAGGTTTTTTAGTTCATGATGAACCTAATAAAAGTGAAATAGAAGACTTTCTAAAATATATAGATAAATTAAGTTAGGAGGTAGAGTATGAATAGAGAAGATTTTCCAGTATTAAAACAAGATATTGTATATTTTGATAATGGTGCAACTACTTTGAAACCGAAGTGTGTTGTAGATAAAATGGATGATTATTATTTGTATCATACATCTAATATACATCGTGGGGAATATGATTCTTCGATTATTACTAATAAACTTTATGATGAGGTACGTGGTTTAGTTCGTAATTTTATAAATGCAGAAAATGAAAATGAGATTGTTTATACTAGTGGTACTACTGAGTCTATGAACATGATTGCTTTTGGATTTATGGAAGATCATTTAAAAAAGGGTGACGTAATTTTGACAGATAGAGCAGAACATGCTTCTAATGTTTTACCTTGGTTAGAGGTTGCTAAAAGAACTGGGGCAGAGGTTAGATATGTTCCTTTAGAAGATGATTATTCTTTAAGTGTTGAGAAATTAGAGAAAGAAATAGATGATAATGTTAAGGTAATTGCAATTGCTGCTATCAGTAATGTTATTGGGGATTTGCGTGATACTAAAAGGATTGGAGAGATTTGTAGGGAACATGATATTTATTTTGTAGTGGATGCTGCTCAAGCTGCTTCACATATACCAATTGATGTTGTTCGTGATAATATTTCTTTTTTAGGTTTTTCAGGACATAAGATGGCAGGTCCTACAGGAGTGGGTATACTTTATGGAAAATATGATTTACTTTGCAGTATGAAACCTTTAAAATATGGTGGCGGAATGAATCAAGATTTTTCATCAACTGGGGATTATACATTAAAAACTCCACCTATTAAGTTTGAAGCTGGAACTCCTGCGATTGCTGAAGTTATTGGACTTGGAGAAGCTATAAGATATATAGAAAATATCGGTGTTATGAATATTCATAAACATGAGATGGAACTTAAACGTTATTTAGTTTCTGAACTTAAAAAGATACCTAATATAATTTTATATAATGAAAAAAGTGATAGTGGAATACTTGCTTTTAATGTAGAAGGTGTTTTTGCACAAGATACTGCTGTTTATTTAAATCATTATCATATTTATGTAAGGGCAGGTAATCATTGTACAAAGATGCTTAAAGAAGAGATGGATATTAGAAATACTGTTAGAGTAAGTATGTATTTATATAATAATCGTGAAGATGTTGATAGGTTAGTTGATGCCTTGAAGAAAAGTGAAGATATATTTAAAGTGGTGATATAAATGGATAGTAATTTAAGACGTGAGATAATACTTTCTCATTATGAAAATCCTGTTAATCGTGGACTTGTGGATGATGATAGTTATATTTTAAAGAATACTAATAATGATAGTTGTATTGATAATATTGATATTATGGTAAAAGTTGAAGATGGTATTATTAAAGATATTAGATTTGATGGAGAGGCTTGTGCGATTTCTACAAGTGCAACTTCAGTTATGATTAGTACTCTTTTAGGTAAAAGTGTTACGGATGCTCGTAGGATTTTAGAAAATTATCAGAATATGATTGATGAGAAAGATTATGATAAAGATTTACTTGGAGAATTAAACGTTTATGATGAGGTTAGTCGTCAACCTAATAGAAAGATGTGTGCTTTACTTCCAAGTAATGCGATTAGTAGTATTTTAGAACAATTAGAAAATAGTAAGTAATGATAGGAGGACTAAATTATGGAGATAGTAGGACTTTCTAAAGATAAAATTAAACAAATTTCAGAATATAAAAATGAAGATAAATGGATTTTAGATTATCGTTTAAAAAGTTATGATTTATTTTCTAGTTTTGATATGCCTAAATTTGGTCCTGAGGTTAATCTTAATTTTGATGATATAGTTTATTATAAAGCAGATAAACGTGATTTGGAGATTAAAAATAATTGGACTGATGTGTTGAAACCTATACAAGATGAATTTGAAGGTCTTGGAGTAATTGAGAGTGAAGCTCATATGAATGGTATGGGAGTTCAATATGAAAGCGAAGTAATATACCATAATATGTTAGATGAAATTAAGAAAAAGAATGTAATATTTACATCGATTGAAGATGCTATGAAAAAATATCCTGATTTAATTGATAAATATTTTGGTAAGATAGTTCCTAATGATGATAATAAGTTTGCTGCTTTAAATTCAGCTGTGTTTAGTGGAGGTAGTTTTATTTATATTCCGCCTAATACAGTTTTAGACAGACCTTTACAAAGTTATTTTCGTATTAATAGTCGTAATATGGGACAGTTTGAAAGAAGTCTTATTATAGTTGATGATAATAGTAGTCTTCATTATATAGAAGGGTGTACAGCACCAACTTATGCTGAGAGTTCGCTTCATGCTGCAGTTGTTGAGATTTACGTTGGTCGTAATAGTCATTGTCGTTATTCTACTATTCAAAACTGGGCTCCTAATGTATATAACTTAGTTACTAAAAGAGCTTTAGTTGATGAAGGTGGAGAGATGGAGTGGATTGATGGTAATATAGGAAGTCTTGTTACTATGAAATATCCTGCTTGTATTTTAAAAGGAGATAATTCAAGCGGTACTTGTGTTACTATTTCTGTTGCATCTAAAGGACAAGAACAAGATACTGGTGCTAAGATGATTCACTTAGGTCGTAATACTCGTAGTAATATTATTTCTAAAAGTATTGCAAGAAATGGTGGGAATGCTACTTATCGTGGTAAAGTATATATAGATAAAGCTGCTAAAAATAGTGAAGCTACTGTTAAATGTGATACTTTGATTTTAGATAGTATGTCAAAAAGTGATACTTATCCTATTAATTCTTGTTATAATAAAAGTTCTAATATTGAACATGAAGCTACTGTTTCTAAGATTAGTGAAGATAAACTTTTCTATATGAAGAGTCGTGGTATTTCTGAAGAAAAGGCTATAGAACTTATAGTTTTAGGTTTTATTGAAAAGTTTAGAGAAGAACTTCCTGTTGAATATGCAGTTGAACTTAATCAATTAATTAAAAAAAATTTGTAAAAGTAGTAAATTTGTTTTTTCAGATAAAAAATGGGTTGAATTTATACATTTTCCTCTTAGGGGAAAATGTTTTTTTGAGCTTGATTTTGTTTTGAAATTGCAATTTTGGTCATTTGCAAAAATATTTAATGTCTAATATTATACACTTTTAGAAAGGAGGTAATATGTTAAATTATATCAACTTAGTAGGTAGACTTGTTAGAAAACCAAAGCTTTCTAAAAGTGATTCTGGTAAAACAGTTACTACTGTAACACTTGCTGTTCCAAGAAGCTTTAAAAATATTGATGGTGTTTATGATACTGATTTTATCGATTGTACTTGTTGGGATAGTGTTGCGATTAATACTCATGAGTATTGTGATGCAGGAGATGTTTTATGTATTAAAGGACGTCTTAGTACTAGAGTAGTTGTGGATGGAGATGTTAATAAAAATAAGCTAGAAGTTATAGCAGAAAAAATTACATTTTTATCTACTAAAGGTAAAAACCAAGATAAAGAGTAGGTTTCAAATTGGTTAACTTTTAACAATTTGCATCTTATTAACTTTATAATTATAATTAGTTATGAGGTGAAGAAGTAATGTTAGGAAAAAGAATCAAAGAGTTAAGACGTGCAAATGGACTTACTCAAGAAGCTTTAGGAAAGCTAATTAATGTTACTAAAGTAAGTGTATGTTGTTATGAAAGTGGGACAAGAACTCCTACTTTAGATACATTACAAAAATTATCTGATTACTTTGGTAAAGATATTAATTATTTTCTTGGAAATGATGAATATGTTGTTGCGGATAGTGATGTAAAATATGGAAGATCTATGTCTCATGAAGAAATAGAGTTTATTGAAGAAATTCGTAAAATTTCTAAGCTTCATAGTAAGATGATAGAAGATCCAAAGAGATTTGTTCAATTAATTGACAAGAAAATAGGATAAAACTAAATTATTTTAGTTTTTTTCTTTTGGAAAAAATGTTATACTGGAAATGAAGGTAGGGTGGTTTTAATGAAAAGATATAAAATAATGGATAAGAAGTCTGCTTTTATTGATAGTAATGTTGTTTTAGGGGACAATGTAGTTATTGGACCTAATGTTATTTTAAGAGGTAATACTGTTATAGGAGAGAATACTGTTGTGGATGCTAATTCTATTATTACTGATAGTAAGATAGGTAAAAATAATTATATTACTTCTTCTGTAATAGAGAGAAATAATAGTATTGGAGATAATAATAAGATTGGACCTTTTACTCATTTAAGAGAAGATAATGTTATTTTAGATTTTAATGAAATAGGAAGTTATGTTGAAGTTAAAAATAGTCATATTGGTAATAGTAATATGATAAAACATTTAAGTTATGTTGGTAATACTACTTTTGGTGATAAAATTAATATAGGTGCTGGGGTTGTTTTTGCTAACTATCATCCTAAAACTCATGTAAAGGAAAAATGTATTGTAGGAAATAATGCATCAATTGGGTCTAACTGTGTTATAGTTGCACCTGTTAAAATTGGTAAAAATAGTGTTATTGGAGCAGGTACTACTGTAAGATGTAATATAGATGATGATAGTTTATATATGATTACAGATAAAGAAATTTATAAAAAAGGATATTATGGTGATAATAATGATAGTTGATATTATTAATAAAAAACGATGTGGAGAGGAATTAAGTGATGAAGAATTAGACTTTTTCTTCTTGGGTTATTTAAATGGAGATGTTAAAGACTATCAAATGAGTGCTTTACTTATGGCAATATGTATTAATGGGATGAGTGATAGAGAGATATTTCATACTACTAAAATTTTTATAGAGAGTGGAGAAGTACTTGATTTAAGTGAGATTGAAGGAGTTAAAGTAGATAAACATTCTACTGGTGGTGTTGGAGATAAGACAACTTTAATAATTTCTCCTATAGTTGCATCTTTAGGTGCTAAGGTAGTTAAGTTTAGTGGACGTGGACTTGGATTTACTGGTGGTACTATTGATAAGTTTGAGTCTATTCCAGGTTTTAAGACTAATCTTAGTCATGAAGAAATTATAAAACAAGTGAAGGAAATTGGAGTTGTTAATGCTAGTGCTAATGCTAATTTAGTTCCACTAGACAAAATGGTTTATGCTTTGAGAGATGTTACAGGAACTACAGAGTCAATACCTTTGATTGCAATTAGTATTATGAGTAAGAAAATTGCTGGTGGTGCTGATAAAATATTACTTGATATAAAATATGGTAATGGGGCTTTGATGAAAACCAAGGAAGATGCTTTAAAATTTTCTGATATTTGTGTAAGAATCGGGAAAGAATATAAAAAGGAAGTTAGATTTATACTTTCAGATATGAATGTTCCTTTAGGGTATGCTATTGGTAATAGACTTGAGGTAATGGAAGCTTTAGTTTTACTGAAAGAGAATAAAGCTAATCCTGATTTGAAAAAACTTTGTGTTGATATTGCTTCTAATATGGTTAGTATGGCATGGGATTTGCCAGTAGAAGTTACTTGTGGTCAAGTAGAAGAAGTTATAGAATCTGGTAAGGCGTATCGTAAGTTTTTGGATTTAGTTAATGCTCAGGGTGGAAATATAGATGATTTGAAAATAGAAGCAAAACAAAAAGATATTAAATCTTTGAAGAATGGTACTATAAAAGAAATAAAAGCTTTAGAGTTTGGTAAATTATCTGTTGAGTTAGGTGCCGGTAGGAAAGAAAAAGATGATATCATAAATCCTAATGTAGGAATATATTTACACTGTAAAGTAGGAGATTTAGTAAAAGAAGGAGATGTTTTGTGTAATATATTCTACGATAAAGTTAATCCTGATTTTGATATAGATAAATATTTTGTAATAGAGTAAAATTATGTAAACAATAAAAAAAATAGTGAAAGTATTTCCTTTTTTTAAAACTTATGTTATAATATAAGCGTATGAAAGGGAGGAAAGGTTTGAAATGAAAGGTGATAATATGAAGAATAAGAAAAGAAATAAACTTGATCCAATTGGAAATTTAGTAAGGTATGGTAGTTTTTCTGCTAAGTGGACTGCATTATTTGCATTAATAGCAATATTTTCTGTAATGGTACTTGGACTTACTCAAGTCTCATTTGCAGCAGGTCCAGTAGAGTATCCTGATAGACTTACTGATACAAGAATATCTAGTGTAGCTGAGTATAGTGGTGATTGGCTTCCTAATGGACAAATTAAGTTAAAATATGCAAAAGCTAATGGAGTAGAAGTTCCAGTATATTGTCTTGAAGAATGGAAACAATATGGAGACGGTTACAATTATGTAAGAACAGATGATAAGACTTATCTTACTCCAGGAGTAGTTGCAATGCTTACTTATGCAAATTCTAATCCTGGTTTATGGAATAAGAATCTTGCTGATGATATAAATGGTACAAAACAACAACAAGCTATTACTCAACTTGCAATATGGGTATATTTATATAAAAATAATATAAATAATTATCAATCACAAGCTACTGAAATGGCTGATGTAATTGATAAGTTAACTGATGATAGTGGAGCACAAAACGATGGATTTGGTCCATGGATAAATAAACTTGTTAAGTATGGTGAGGATCATGCTCAAGAATATACTCAACCAACTGCTACAATTTCAAGTCCAAATGGAGAGTTCCAATTAAGTGGAGATCAACAATATATGGTTTCTCCAGAGATGACAGTATCTATTTCACCTTCTGAGACACTTCAAAGTTTTAAATTAGGTTTAGATAATGCACCTGAAGGAACTAAAGTGGTTATAAATGATGGTGAAGAATATGATGCTTCACAACTTGCTGGACATGATTTTAATAAGAGTGAGTTAGGAATGAAAATCAAAGTAAAAGTTCCTAAAGATAAATTAACAGAAGAAAGTAAAACATTCAATTTAACTATTGATGCTGTTAATACATATTATGTAGGTTGGGAGTATAAACAAGAAGGTTCTGTAGGAGACGATGCTCAAAGAATTGCAGCTGGTACAATCGCTAGTCCTACTTCACAAGGTTCTGTTAGTCTTACTGCATCTTATAAAGTAGATGTTCCTAAGACTGCACAAAATAGTTCAGTAATGTTATATATTGTTGGATTAATAGTTCTATTATGCGGTGTTGGAGTTATCTACGCCAATGTTAAACCAGCAAAACAAAAATAAAAGAAAAGTTAAAAAGAGTCAAATTTTATTACTTGGCTCTTTACTTATATTTCTAGGTGAAATTGCTTTATCTTATAATTTTATTAAAGGTTTAAAAGAAGATGTTTTTGAAGATATGAAGCAGTTAATACTTGGAGATAAAATAGAAATAAAAGATGATGTAGTTGATAATAATGTAAAAGTTGAAACTCAAACTGAAACTACTACTGATAATAGTAATGCTAATAGAACTGTAAATTATGATAAGTATTTAGGGGTTTTAGAAATACCAAAGATAGGGTTGAAAAAGGGATTTTACAATGTTGATTCGAGATATAATTCGATACAATATAATGTAACAGTAATACAAGGATCTACTATGCCAGATGTTAATGGCGGTAATCTTATGTTGATGGCTCACTCTGGGGATGCCTATATATCCTTTTTTAGGTATTTATATAAACTTAATGTCGGAGATACTGCTTATGTAACTTATGGTGGAAAAAAGTATCAGTATAATATTGTTAATATATATAATGTAGATAAAACTGGTACAGTTACTATTGAAAGAAATTTTGATATCACTACACTTACCTTGATTACTTGTACTTATAATGATGATACAAAACAAACTGTTTATATTGCAGAGTTAGTAGGGTAATAAAAAGGAGGTTAGTAATATGGATATGAGTCTATTTGAGAAGATTGTTGTTGTATTTAAAAATATGTTTTCTTCTTTTATAAGCATTGAAATATTACTAATTATCCTTTTATTTTTTGGTCTTTTATTTCTTAATTTGAAAGGTGATAATAAATATTATAAGTATTATAAATATGGAAGTTTTATTATTTTTGCTTTGTTTTTTGTAGGACTTTTTATTGCGTATTTTAAATATGTAGGAAAGTGTGCTACTGAACTAATAAAAGTACTTCTTAATTTATTATATTTTCCAAATATAGCAGTTTATTTTACTTATGTTTTATTAGTTACAGTTTTTCTTATTTATATTTTAATTAGTAAGAAAGTAAATATTATTATTAAAAGAATTACTATTATAGTAACAGGTATTTTATATTTATTTTATTCTAATGTTATTGCTTTAATTGGATATAATAATATTGATGTTTTTGATAAAGCTTCTGTATATAGTAATGATATTGTTTTGTCTTTTATTCAAATTAGTGATTTGATTTTATTAATATGGATTATATTTATTATTGGTTATTTATTGTTTTTATTATTTAGACGAGAAGATAAAGAAGAAACTTGAGATTATTTCTCAAGTTTTTTTGTGTAATATTCTTCTAAAGTTATATTATTTTTTGTTATGTATTTTGCGGTTGGTATTCCTACATAACGATAATGCCATGGTTCTTCCTGATATCCTGTTATATATTCTTTACCTTTTGGAAATCTTAATATAAAACCATACTTATAACAGTTTTTTATCATCCATTTATATTCTTTTGTTTTTTCAAAATTATTAAAATCAGTATTTATATTGTCTATATCTAAAGATAATCCTGTTTGATGTTCAGAAAAACCTGGTCTTGCTGAATATGTATCAGCAGAGTTTTTTCCATCTTTTTCTTTATAACTATTATATAATCTTTCTTGATATTTATAACTTCTATATGCAGATACTGCACGTAGATGTAGATTCTCATTATTATAGGCATCACTTGCCATTTGTTCAAATGCTATTCTTGCATCATGTACTAATTTTTTTCCGCCTACTGAATAACCATCATTTATAATTTCTAAGTCTTTTGGTATATAATCTTTTTCTAGATAATAATATTTATTTACCAAAACTTTTGGTGTGTTTAAATAATTTGCTTTTTTAGTATGAGTATAAAAGTCATAATCTAGATTCATATTTACTCTGTTAATTACTTCTTCTTTTGAAATATCTAAATTACTATGATGATAGTTTTTATATCGTTCTAAATTTTTTTGCTTGTATCCTTCTATATTTACAAAAGTATTTCCTGCTTTTTGTTTGAAATTTTTTTTATCCACAGGAATTGTTAATAATAAAATTATAGATATTATAGTTAATATAATTATTAAAATACCAATTATTATATTTTTGTTCATTTTATTCTCCTTAGTTTATTATAGTAAAAAAATAGGGTAATATGTATAAATTTCTTTTAAAAGCATAAAAATTTGGTAGGAGTGGTTTGATGAAGAAGTTTATAATATTTTTTTTAATATGTTTGTTTTTGTTTCCTGGTGTTGTTTATGCAGAAGAAGAGAAACTTAATGAAACTAAGATGCTTGATAATGCAGTTAGTGGACTTTTGATGGAAGCATCAACTGGAGAAATTATTTTTGAAAAAGAACGTGATAAGCAGGTAGCTGTAGCTTCTATGACAAAAATGCTTGCCCAAATAATCGTGCTTGAAAATATAGAAGAAGGTAATATAAAATGGACTGATAAAGTGACTGTTTCTCCTACTGCTGCTGAAATGGGTGGTTCTCAAATATTCTTAGAGGCTGGAGAAAAGATGAGTATTGAAGATTTGTTTAAAGGTGTTTCTATGGCAAGTGCTAATGATGCTGTTGTACAACTTGCTGAAGTTATTAGTGGAAGTGAGGATAAGTTTGTGGAACTTATGAATAATAAGGTAAAAAAACTTGGACTTAAGAATACTCATTTTGTTAATTGTACAGGTTTAGATGCAGAAGGTCATTATTCATCTGCTTATGATATGGCGGTGATTGCAAGAGAACTTTTAAAACATGAGGAAATATTAAAGTATTCTTCTGTATATGAGGATTATTTAAGAGAAGATACTGATAATAAATTTTGGTTAGTTAATACTAATAAACTTGTTAGATTTTATGATGGAGCAGATGGTCTTAAAACAGGTCATACTGATAATGCTAAATATTGTTTAGCAGCAACTGCAAAAAGGGATGATATGAGACTTATTGCAATAGTACTTGGAGAAGAGGATAGTAAAACTCGTAATGCTGAAGCTATGTCACTTTTAGATTATGGTTTTAATAGTAAGAAAGTAAATATAATTAAGAAAAAGGGCGAGGTAATTACTAGTATAGATATTCCTAAAGGAACTAAAGAAAACTTAGATTTAATTTGTGATACCGACTTAGGGGTAGTTGAAAATAAAGGTGTTTCTAATAATAAATATAATATTGATACTAAAATAGATAATATTACACTTCCTATAAAGAAAGGAGAAGTTGTTGGTAAAGTTTATGTTAAAAAGAAAAATGAAAAAATACTTGAAAAGGATTTAATAGCAGATGATAATATAGAGAAATTAAAATTTAGAGATGTTTATATAGATTCTATTAAAAATGTTTTACTTGGTAAAATAAAATAAGGAAAGTGTACAGTACTTTCCTTATATTTTTTCAATTGTTGTAAAATAAATTGTAAAAATATGATACAATTATAGGAGAAAAGGATGTGATATTCATGGAAAAGAAACTTAAAA
>CANQUW010000020.1 GCA_947627145.1 uncultured Bacilli bacterium | reverse complement strand
TACCGAACGGTACGTACGGTGGTGTGAGAGGGAAAAGTATTCAAGAATTATCTTGAAAAGTTTTCTCTACTCGATCTAGTAACTAACACTAGTAGTGTAAGTAGTAGATTGAGTAACATTACCACAATAAAGGCAATAGTTAACCACTTGATGCATTTACATAAGTTGTTTGTCGTTGAAATATTTCTTTTTGCTTTTTCTATAAATATCTTCTTGTCCATACGCATCAACTCTCCCTTCTATTATAGTTTACTAAGATGTCATTAACTATTAATAGAAAGGTAAGCAACCCAACATATTAGGTATCCCACAAAATTATTATACAATATGTAAATATAATTGGTCAATATAAAGTTAAAAAAATGTTCTAAAAATATAATTTAAACCATTGAATTTATTGGTTGTTAAAAACAATATATAAAACTTATATAATTTTATCATAAAAAGTAGTTGAAAAAAAAGAAGATATTTGTTACACTTAAATTGTAAATAATAAAGCAGTACTTATATTAGAGATTATCTCTAATCTGAGTGCTGCTTATTTTTTTGGTAAGGTGGTAATATGAGTAAATTAAAAGATAAGTATTTTGAATGTAAGAAAAATGATAAAGAAAAAGTATATTTATTTGATAGCGGAATATTTTATTTGTTCTTAGGAGAAGACGCTATAAAGATGAGTGATATATTTAATTTAAAATTAACTCTATTTACAAGTGATCTTTATAAATGTGGTTTTCCTAAAAGTAGTCTGAATAAATACAATGCCATGTTCAAAGAAAAAAATCTAGAAATAGAAATAGTAGAAAAAGATAAACCTACATATACTGATGAATTTTATCAAAATATAGTAGATAAAATAAAAAGTATAGATCTAAACTCTATAACACCACTAGATTCTATGAAACTATTAAAAGATATACAAGATAAACTATAAAGGAGATATTATGATAGGATTAGATAATTTATTAATATATAAAGAATATATGGAACTAATATTTTTTACATTAGAAAATATAGAAGAAAATAATAAAATAAAAACAAAAGAAGATATTAAAAATATAACATATGAAGGATTAAATAATTTAGTTATGGCTCATAAAGAAAAGGATATAAATAAAAAATTAATCCTTTTAAAACAATTAGATGCATCACTACAGACACTTAAAGTATTAATAAAAGTATCATCTAAAAAGAAATATCTTAATAAAAAAGTAGTAACATCTTGGAATAAAAAAATTATAAATATTTCAAATCTTACTTGGACATGGATAAAATCATGTGATAAAGAAGAAAGTATATATAACTAGTTTTACTTTATAAAATTAATTTGTTATACTTAAACTATAAAGGAGTAGTGATTTTATGAAATTTGATTTTACGACTTATATGGATAACTTTATAAATAAGGATTTATATAATGAATTTTTAGGAAGAAAAGAAGAAGTAGTCGAAAAATTTAAAACTTATGATATGACAGGTTGGAAAAAAGATAGCATTAGTGAAAGTGATATAGAAAAAATAAAAGAGATAAGTAAAAAAATAAGAGAAAGTGCTGATGTATTTTTAGTACTTGGTATAGGAGGATCATACTTAGGAAGTGCATCAGTAATTGAGGCATTCAAACCATATTTTAAGAAGGATAACAAACCAGAAATAATCTTTGCAGGTATTAACATGTCAAGTGAATATATAAAAGAATTACTTGACTATATTGAAGATAAAGACGTAGTAGTAAATGTAATATCAAAATCAGGTACAACTATGGAAATAAGTGTAGCTTTTGATTTGGTTTATAAAAAACTAAGTGAGAGATATACAGAAGACGAGTTAAAGAAAAGAATAATTATAACAACAGATGAACATGAAGGTAAATTGAGAAAATTAGTAGAACTTAAAGGTTATGAATCATTTATAATACCAAATAATATTGGAGGAAGATTCTCAGTTACAACACCAGCAGGATTATTACCAATTGCTGTAAGTGGAATAAATATAGATTTATTTTTAGAAGGATATAACAATTCATCTTTGAAATATTCTGATATGGCATATATTTATGCTTGTATTAGAAATACACTATATAAAGAAAATAAAAAAGTAGAAAACTTTGTTGTCTATGAACCAAAATTATATTATTTTACAGAATGGTTAAAACAATTATTTGGAGAAAGTGAAGGAAAAGATAACAAAGGACTTCTTCCAACATCAACTGTTTATACAAGAGACTTACATTCACTTGGACAATTTATGCAAGACGGAAGCGATATTATATTTGAAACAGTTATTAGAATAGAAGATGGAAAAGAAGTACCTTATCAAAATAGTGATATAAACAAAATGAATTTTATAATATCAGATAGTGTTGCAACAGCTCATTACTCTTCCCATACTCCAACAAATATGATTACATTAGAAAAATTTGATGCTAAAGCACTTGGAGAACTAATGTATTTCTTCCTACTTTCTGCATCATTTTCTGGAATTCTACTCGGTGTAAATCCCTTTGATCAACCAGGAGTAGAGTCCTATAAAAATGAAGTAAAAAAACGTTTAAGTTAAGAGACATTACATTGTCTCTTTTTTCTAAAAAAAAATAAAAAAGGTAATAAAAAGGTATTGTAATTTTAAGATGTTTTATATATAATAGAAATCAATTATTGAACTAGGAGGAACCGACATGAACAAAGAAAGAAAACCAGTTTTATTAGTAGATGATATAGTATTATTCCCTAGTAGTGAAATTAGATTAGAATGCAAAAATAAAGAAGAGAAAAATATTATAAACAATGCAGAAAGCAGCAATTCTAAAGAACTGTTAGTCGTAAATCCATTAGTTCAAAAAGAAGAAGGAGAACTATATGAAATGGTAGATCTCCCATCCATTGGAGTCTTGGCAGAAGTTGTCATGAAAATGGATGTACCAAACGGAAAAAGTCGTGTTGTTTTAGGCGGTGTTCGTCGTGTAAACGTATCAAAATATACTTTTGCAAATGGAATGTTTTTTGCAGAAGTAGAAGATATATATTTAAATGTAGAAGATAACGAAACTTATAGAAATATATTAATGAAATCTTTAGAAAGATATGTAACTAAAGTACCATATGTATCTAATGCTTTAATATCACAACTAACATCAATTACTGATATAGATGAATTAACTGATTTAATCGGAGGATTTTTACCATTTGATTATTTAAAAAAGAAGTCCTATATATTAGAAATAAATCCAGTTAAAAGAGTTACTATGTTAATAGAAGATATGAAAGAAGATCTTAAAATAATAGAGCTCGAGCAAAAAATAGAAAGTGAAGTAGAGAAAGAATTAAATGAGAGTCAAAGAGAGTTCTTTTTACGTGAGAAAATAAAAGTAATTCAAAAAGAATTAGGAGATATAAATAGTAAAGATGTAGAAATAGAAAATTTAAAAAAGAAATGTGCCAAATTAAAGTGTAATAAAAAAGTATTAGAAAAAATAAAAAAAGAAATAAATAGATATGAAAACTTACCATCATCATCTCCTGAAGTAGGAATGGTAAGAGAATACTTAGATTGGATGTTAAACTTACCTTGGCATAACTTTACAAAAGATACAAAAACTTTAGTGGAAGTAGAACACACTCTTAATAATAGTCATTATGCTCTAAAAGACGTAAAACAAAGAATATTAGAATATCTTGCTGTAAAACAAAATACCAAAAATTTAAGAAGTCCAATAATATGCCTAGTAGGACCACCAGGTGTTGGTAAAACTTCTCTTGCAATAAGTATTGCGAAAAGTTTAGGAAGACATTACACAAAAATTTCTGTTGGAGGAATTAATGACGAAGCAGAAATTATTGGACATCGTCGTACTTATATTGGTGCTAATCCAGGTCGTATTATTCAAGGTATGAGACGTGCTGGTACTACAAACCCAGTATTTATAATTGATGAAATTGATAAGATGACAAAAGACATCAAAGGAGACCCTGCAAGTAGCTTACTTGAAGTTCTAGACCCAGAACAAAACAATAAATTTTCAGACCATTATATAGAAGAGTATTTTGATCTTTCTAACGTTTTCTTTATCGCCACAGCAAACTATATAGATCAAATACCTTATGAATTACAAGATCGTCTTGAAGTAATTGAATTATCAAGTTATACAGAATATGAAAAGCTAGATATTGCTAAAAATCATTTAATACCACGTGAACTTGAAGAACATGGCTTAACAGAATTACAAGTTAGGTTTGATGATGATGCTATACTAATGATTATTAGAAATTACACAAAAGAAGCTGGAGTAAGAGAACTAGAAAGAACAATTGCCTCTCTTTTACGTAAACTTGTAAAAGAACTACTTGATGACAATAGTAAAGTTTTCTTCAAAATTACTAAAAAAGAAGTAACTAAATATTTAGGTAAGATTAAATATGATTATCAAAAAAACTCTCACAAAAAAGAAGTTGGAGTAGTAAATGGTATGGCTTACACAATATTTGGAGGAGACATTTTGCCGATTGAAGCAACTTATTATAAAGGAAAAGGAAACCTTATCTTAACAGGGTCTTTAGGAGAAGTAATGCAAGAATCAGCTCGAATTGCTCTAAGTTATATAAAAGCTAATATGAAGAAATTTAAAATTAATTCTAAAATACTTGAAGAAAATGATATACATATTCATGTACCCGAAGGTGCTGTATCAAAAGATGGACCAAGTGCAGGTATTGCTTTAACATCAACTTTAGTAAGTCTTTTTACAGGAATAAGTGTTGATTCAACTATTTCTATGACAGGAGAAATAACATTACGTGGTAATGTTTTAGAAATAGGAGGACTAAAAGAAAAAGTAATTGGAGCTCATCGTGCAGGAATAAAAACAATATTTATTCCGAAAGATAATGAAAAAGATTTAGATGAAATACCAGATGACTTAAAAAAGGATTTGAAATTTATATTTGTATCCAATTATGAAGAAGTTTATAAAAAATTATTTGCAGTAAAAAAAGTAAAGGCAAGTATATTATAAATTTAGAAAGGATAGTTATATGAAAGAAGTAAAAGATGAAATTGTATTTGTTACAAGTAATAAAGGAAAACTAGCATCTGCTCAAAAGAAATTAAAAGATATAAAATTAAAATCAGTTGAATATGATTTTGATGAACCAAGAAGTGATGATGTAAAAGTTATTGCGAAGTCTAAAGTAAAAGCTGCTTATAATGTAGTGAAAAAACCATGTATTGCTTTAGATGCAGGATTCTTTATAGAAGAATTAAATGGATTTCCACGTGCTTACGTTAATTTTGCTCTTGATACTTTAGGAATAGATGGAATATTAAAATTAATGGAAAATGTTGAAAACAGAAAGTGTGCCTTCAAAGAATGTCTTGCGTATTTTGATGGAGAAAACCTACTAACTTTTGATGGTAATATAGAAGGTACATTATCAAAAGAACCACTTGGACTAGATCGTGATAAAAAATGGTCAGACTTATGGTATATATTTATTCCATATGGTTATGACTTAACTCTTGCCGAAATGTCAGACGAACAAAGAAACAACAGAAAAGAATCATCACATAATATAAATGCCATAGATGAGTTTAATAAATATTATTATAAAGTAAAGAAACTAAAAAAATAATAAAAGTTTCACTTTTTATGATATAATATTTATAAGGTAGGAAGATATTATGAAAGAAGTTTATTTTTATAGAGGAATGTGTTTAAATATTGTAAATAATTATAGAAGTCTAGATTCAGGTAATTTAACAAGTTTTTTAGATGAAAATGAATTTTTGGATTTATCTCTTGCTATAACCTATATGACTTTGTCAAAGGATTTAGTTATAACGAAAGACATGAAAGATAAAAATCCCGAAAGAAGACTAACATCAAGTGTAGATATGGAAATATTTGATTATTTATTTACAAAAGAATTTAATGAAGAAGTACCAATTATTTCTAAAAGTACAGGAACTTCTAAAAGATGGATTGTAGATTCTATAAGAGATTCTATTCTTCATGGACAATATGAAGTAGACTTAGACAATAAATGTTTTAAAATAAATAATGGAATGAAAAGCAGAGAATTAGTTTGTACTGTTCCTTTTTCATGGATTAAAAGATATGCTGATTTTCATATTCTAGAAAATAAAAAAGTAACTAATATAAATATAACACAAGCATTCTTAAACCAAGATATAGCCAATAATTTTAATCTAATACATAATGAGAAAGAATTAGAAGATTTTACTAACAAATTAATTTTATATAATATAAATATAGAAAGTAATAATGAAATAAATGAAAAAAAGATACAAAGAGAAATAAAAAATTATATTGATGAGAAAAACTATTTAAATGTAGAAGAAGAATTTAAATATAAAAGTTATCGTCAAAAATGGGAAAGCATTAAACAAGATTTAACTAAATATTTGCAAAATAATTATCCAGATATAAAAATTTCTATAAATGAAATAGAAAATGAATTTATTTCCAAAGATTTAATCAGTTTATATAATAAAGGAGATAATGATATATTTAAAGAAAAAGATGAAAGAATTCAATATTCAGAAATACAAAATAGAATAAATAAATATCTTTCTAGAAGTGATGAGGATGTCCTAAATTCTATAGAGAAATTTATTTCATCTAGAAAAATATATGAAAAAGAAATAAAAAATAGTAAAGATTATGAAGAATGTAAAGATGTAATATTTTATATATTAAACTCTAAAAGTAATGGTAGTAAAACATTAGAATTTATTCATAAATATAGAATTAAACAAGGACTTGAAAATACTTATGATGATATAATGATAGGGGATTATCATCTTATATCCATAGACGATGAAGATAAAGCTGGTATTAATAAATTCTTAGAAAATAAACTTGGATTCAAACCGACATCACTTCAAATACCATTATCTATTTTAAGAGAATACAATATAGATATTTATAATAAGTATAATAAAAGATTTAGTCTTAATGATATTATAAGTAAGGAAGACATAGAATTTTATAATAAAAAAATAATTAGAGTAGCAGAACAACTTAGAAGTAAAACAGATAAAGAAAAAGATTTACTAGAACTAGGAATGATTTATAATCTAGGAATTAATACTTATGTTATGAATAAAGAAAGAGTATTTGATAAAATTGGATATGATGATATAGATTTAAAAAATATAAAAGCTTACAATATTAGTGCAAATAACATATTAAATAATGATTATAAAGTAGAAAATGACAGAATAAAAAGAGCTAATGAAAAAATAGATGAAATTTTAGAAAAAAATCCTACACCTAGTAAAAGTAGAACAAAAAAAATAAATAAAATAAAAAAAGAAATAGAAAAATTTAATAATAAAATTAAAGAAATAGAAGAAAAAAGAGAAGAATGTATAGAATACAACGGAGAAATCCTTGCACCAGTTAATAAAGATGATACTGCAAGAATAATTAGAAACTGTTTTGCTCATTTTAATAGAATAAGTTTTTCTTCATATGATGAAAGAGAATTATTATTAAGTGATGAAACAGGAATAGCGAAGTGTAATATTGATGATTTATTCTATTTTATAGCAAATGATAATTTTCATTTTGAAATGATACATAATTATAATAGAGATTCACAAAATAATCTAAATATGGTATTAAGAGCGCAAGATTTTATTATACCAACATACCTAAACAGCGATGCATATAATGAAATATATGAAAAAGATAAAGAACAAATACAATCTAAGCCACATAGAAGAATTTAAAACTGCGTAAGGCAGTTTTTCTTTACTTTTAAAGGAAAACATGGTATAGTATACTCGGTTAAAAAAGGGAGGTGGAAAAATGATTCAAGCTAGTAATGTGAGTTTAAAATTTGGTAAAAGAACTCTTTTTGAAAACGTCAATATAAAATTTACTAAAGGAAATTGTTATGGATTGATTGGTGCTAATGGAAGTGGTAAAAGTACATTTCTAAAACTTCTTTCAAAAGAATTAGATACAACAACTGGAGAAATAATTACTACTAAAGGAGAAAGAATATCAGTTTTAAAACAAGATCACTATGCCTATGAAGATATGACTTCTATTGATGTTGTTATTATGGGAGATGAAAAACTATATTCTATAAAAGAAGAAAAAGACAAACTTTATAGTAAAACAGAGTTTACAGAAAGTGATGGAATGCGTCTTGCAGAACTAGAAGCAGAATTTTTAGAATTAGATGGATGGAGTGCAGAAGCAAATGCTGCTACACTATTAAATAACTTAGATGTTAAAGAAGAATATCATTATATGAAGATGAAAGATATACCAGTTAAAGTACGTGTTAAAATATTACTTGCAAGTGCACTTTTTGATAATCCAGATATTTTACTTTTAGATGAACCTACAAACAGTTTAGATATAAAAGCAATTCGTTGGTTAGAAGAATTCTTAATAAACTTTGAAAATACTGTAATAGTAGTTTCACATGATAGACATTTCTTAAATAAAGTTTGTACTCATATAGTTGATATAGATTATAAAAAGATGAAATTATACATAGGAAACTATGATTTCTGGCATGAATCATCAACACTTGCCTTAAAACAAATGAAAGATGCTAACAAAAAGAAAGAAGAAAAGATAAAAGAATTACAAGACTTCATCGCAAGATTCTCAGCTAATGCTTCTAAATCCCGTCAAGCAACATCACGTAAAAAAATACTAGAAAAAATCGAATTAGATGAAATTGTACCATCTTCTCGTAAGTATCCATATATTGATTTTAAAACAGATAAAAAAGTAGGTAATGAAGTTTTAAAAGTTACAAATCTAACTAAAACAGTAGGAGATAAGAAAGTAATTGATAAACTATCTTTCATACTTGCTAAAGGAGATAAAGTTGCAATTATATGTGATGATGATAGCATAAAAACTAGTTTATTTAAAATGCTTTCAGGAGAAGAAAAATATGAAAAAGGAAAAATAGAGTGGGGAAAGACTATTGATTTAGGATATTTACCACAGGATAATAATTCTTATTTTGAAAGTGATAAAAATATAATTGATTGGATTGGACAATATTATGATATAAAAGATGAAACAGTTTTACGTGGATTTCTAGGAAGAATGCTTTTTAGTGGAGACGATGTATTTAAAAAAGTAAATGTTTTATCAGGTGGAGAAAAGAGTAGACTTATGTTTTCAAAATTAATGCTTGAAGAGCCTAATGCTTTAATATTAGATGAACCTACTAACCACTTAGACCTTGAAAGCATAACTTCTTTAAATGAAGGACTCGAAAGATTTGATGGTCCAATAATTTTTACAACTCGTGACTATGAACTTAATAGAACTATTGCGAATAGAATAATTGAAATATTCCCAAATGGAAAATGGATTGATAGACCACTTTCATTTGATAATTATACAGATGATAAAAAAGTAAATAAAATAAGAGAAGAAAACCAGGGGTGATAATATGAACGGTTTTAGATATGTAGAAACAAAAAGAATCATACCGAAAAAAATAGTGGATCAAAATCAAATAAAAATAAATTATTTATATGCGAGTTTAATTTATCGTGAGTATTTAAATGCTTTAGTAGAAATTACTAAATTTGATAATGAATTAAACAATAATTATGATGACAAAATGATGATTGATTTGTATAACAATGATAAAAAGAGACAATTATTAAGCAAAAATGAATTGAATTATGTAGAAAATAAAATAGTAACATATTATGTTTTATACTCTAGAATGGTTAATTTAGCATGTGAAGCTTGTGAAAGTTATTCAAGAGCGATACTTCTTGATAATAATGAACCATTTCAAAATATTGTAAGACAATATGCTCATAATTTATTTAGTATGTATGATAAATTAAAAATGACCTATGAGGATGAATTTTGTAATATAACAAAACAAGAAGAACAAAAATTACAAACACTTTCTCCTAGTGAAGTTAATGAACAAATTAATATCAGATCAAGATATCCTGGAGAGTTTATATCTGATGATAACTATGATGTCGTATTTAAACTTCTAGAAGATATACGTAATACAAGTCTTTTATGTAATAATCCAGAAGATGAAATAGGTTTAAGTGGAATAAATTATACAAAAAATAATAATCTACAAATTACAGAAGAATTAAAAGAAAAATATTCTGATAAAATAAATCTTATAAATTCAGAATTAATGACTGAAGAATTATTAAGTATTGTTAGTACTTTTGGATATGATTATATTTTTTCTACTAAACAAAAAGATGAACAAAACAAAGTAGATATTTATACTTTAAGATCTAGAGTAATAAAAAAATCTTGTGATGTATATGAACATAGTTCAATATATTTAAATCTAAAAGAAGGAAAAAATTGGAGTGATTATTTAAAAACTAAACATAATTTCAGAAAAATATTTTATTTATTAACAGATGAAGAACAATTATCAATGTTGTTAGAAACATTTTTTAACTTTGATAATCTAGATGAACAAGTATCAATATCTAATGCTTTTATAAATAGTAATCCAGAAGATTCAATATTATTAATGACCGAATTATTTGATTGTAGATTTATTGATAATAATGGATTTTTAGGTTTAAGTATAAAACAAAAATCAGATATAATAGAAAAAAATGGAAATGTAAAAGAAAATATTAGTATTGAAGATATAAATAATACAATAGAAAAAATATTTGATAGTGATGCTATAAAGAGATTAAATAATTTATCTAGAATACCAGGTAATTATTATATCAATTACAATGCTGCTATGTTATATAATATGTCACTTGCTATGGCAAATGAAGCATTTGTAATATCAAAATATAAAAGACCTGAAAAAATAAGAATAATTATTAAATAATATATTTATAAATTAAAATTTATATAATAAAAAAATATGCGATAATTTATCGCATATTTTAATTTGCAGCCATTTGTTCTTCTACTTTATCTAGAATATATTTCTTAGTATCATCAAAACTTAAATCTAAAACTATAGAAAATTCATTATACAAATATTTTTCAGCTAGTTCAAAGTAAGTAGTATCAACTTCTGCAATACGTTTTTTACTTTCAGCTCTTTCTTTGTTTCTAGTATAAGTAGTTTTAATAATTTTTATTAAATCTCTATGAGTTCCTGAATGCATTAATTCTCTATATTCATGTTCCAGGAATTTATCACTAGTATTTATGAGATCAATTTCAGGTATTTCACGAATAATTTCTTCAACTTCATCTTTACTAATTAAATCTCTAAGTAGACTATCTCCTTTAGAAATAGGTAAATTAATTTTTAAAGAAGGATCAGTTACTGATTTTAAAATGTAATAATCTTCATCATTATAATATTTTTCCCTTATATTCTTAATCTTACAAATATCTTTTCTGTATACAACATAATCATTTATTTTATACATAATAACAAATTCCTTTCTTCACAAAATATATCTATATTATATCAAATTTTTTTGATTTTGTAACGAAAAAATTTATTTAATTTTTTTAGCACTCACACTTGACAATTGCTAAAAGTAGTGTTATAACATTAATGAAAGAAGGGATATTATGAAGAAAAAGGAATTTAAGTCAGAATCAAAAAGATTACTTGATTTAATGATTAATTCAATTTATACAAATAAGGATATATTTTTAAGGGAGTTAATTTCTAATGCAAGTGATGCTTTAGATAAAATATATTATGAATCACTAACTAATAAGAAATTAAAAGTAAAACGTGATAAACTAGAAATAAATCTAGCAGTTGATAAAGAAAAACGTACTATAACTATTGATGATAATGGCTGTGGAATGGATAAAGATGAACTAGAAGAAAATCTAGGAACAATTGCTAAAAGTGGAACACTTGCTTTTAAGGAAATGATGGATGAAAAGAAGAAAAAAGATGTTGACATTATTGGACAGTTTGGTGTTGGATTTTATTCAGCATTCATGGTTGCCAAAAAAATAACAGTAACTTCTAAAAAAGATGATGAAGCATACACTTGGACAAGTGATGGCTCAAGTGGATATACTATAGAAAAAGGAGAAAAGAAAAAAAGAGGTACAGAAATAGTTTTATATTTAAAAGATGATACAGAAGACTTTAAATATAGTGAATATTTAGAAGAGTTTAAAATAAATGAACTTATTAAAAAATATTCTGATTATATAAGTTATCCAATAAAAATGGAAGTACTTACAAGAAGTCTAAAAGAAGGTAGTAAAGAAGACTATGAGGAAAAACGTGAAGTAACAACATTAAACAGTATGGTACCTATTTGGAAAAGACCACAAAGTGAAGTAACTGATGAAGAGTATAATGATTTTTATAAAGATAAATATTATGATTTTGAAAACCCATTAAAAGTAATTACAACTTCAGTTGAAGGAATGACTTCATATAAAGCAATAATATTTATTCCTAAAAAAGCACCATTTGATTTTTACACAAAAGAATATGAAAAAGGACTTGCGCTTTATTCAAATGGTGTAATGATTATGGATAAATGTAAAGAACTACTACCAGACTATTTTAGTTTTGTAAAAGGAGTAGTTGATACAGAAGATTTATCACTAAATATTTCAAGAGAAATGTTACAACAAACTAAAACAGTAAACGTTATTGCTAAAAACATTGAATCTAAAATTACAAAAGAACTTCTAAAAATGAAAGATGAAGAAAGAGATAAATATATAGAATTTTTTAATACTTTCGGAACTAATTTAAAATTTGGTGTTTATAGTGATTATGGTATGAATAAAGATAAACTAAAAGATTTATTAATGTTCTACTCAGCTAATGAAAAGAAACTAATAAGTTTAAGTGAATATGTAAATAATATGAAAGAAGATCAAAAATCTATTTACTATGCAAGTGGAGACACAACTGAAAAGATTGATAAATTACCACAGGTAGAACAAGTAAAAGAAAAAGGTTATGATATCCTATACTTAACTGATTATGTAGATGAATTCTGTTTAAACACTTTAATGGAATATGATTCTAAAAAGTTTGAAAACGTAAGTAGTGGAAAACTAGATTTAGAAAGTGATAAAGAAAAAAATAAAACAAAAGAAGAAAATAAAGAGAATAGCGATTTATTAAAATACTTAAGTGATAATCTAGATATTACTGAAGCAAGATTTACATCAACACTTAAAAATCATCCAGTATGCTTTACAAGTAAAGGGGATGTTTCAATTGAAATGGAAAAAGTAATAAACGCTATGCCAACAGATGAAACTATAAAATCAGAAAAAATACTAGAAATAAATAGAAATCATAAAATTGCAGATAAATTAAAAGAACTATATAAAACAGATAAAGATGAATTATTAAAATATGCAAAAATATTATATAATGAAGCATGTTTAATAGAAGGACTTCCAGTAGAAGATCCAACAGAACTTTCTAATTTAATCTGTGATGTTATAACTAAGTAAAAGAACTTATAAAAGTTCTTTTCAAATAAAAAACGATTAGCAATCAAATTAAAAGATTGCTAAAAAATAAAAAGAGGTGAATAAAATGTTTGATATGAATAATACTGAAGAAGAAAATGTATTAGAAAAATACGGACGTAATATTATAGAAGATGTTAAAAATAGAAAACTAGATCCAGTAATTGGACGTAATGAAGAAATAAGAAATATTACAAGAGTTCTTTCTAGAAAAACTAAAAATAACCCAGTATTAATAGGAGAACCAGGAGTTGGAAAAACAGCAATTGTTGAAGGTCTTGCAGAACGTATTGTCGCAGGAGATGTACCAACTTCCTTAAAAGGAAAAACTATTTGGGAGTTAGATATGGCAAGTTTAGTTGCAGGTGCTAAATACAGAGGAGAGTTTGAAGAAAGACTAAAAAAAGTTCTAGAGGAAATCAAAAAAAGTGAAGGAGATATCATCATGTTTATTGATGAGATTCACATGATAGTTGGAAGTGGTGCAGTAGAAGGTGCAATGGATACATCTAATATCTTAAAACCACTTCTTGCACGTGGAGAAATCCATGTAATTGGAGCAACCACTCTAAATGAATATAGAAAATATATAGAAAAAGATGGAGCCTTAGAAAGACGTTTCCAAAAAGTATTAGTTACTGAACCTAATGTAGAAGACACTATCACAATACTTCGTGGACTAAAAGAAAGATTTGAAATACATCATGGAGTAACTATTCAAGATAAAGCATTAATTTCAGCTGCAACTCTTTCTAACAGATATATAACAGATAGATTCCTACCAGATAAAGCAATCGATTTAGTAGATGAAGCTTGTGCAACAATAAGAGTACAAATGGATTCAGTACCAACATCCCTTGATAACTTAACAAGAAAAATAATGAGACTTGAAATAGAACGTCAAGCAATAAAAAAAGAGAAAGACGAACTATCTAAAAAAAGAAAACAAGAAATAGATGAAAAACTAGAAACACTAAAAGAGAAAGAAAAAGCATTTAAAGAAGATTGGGAACAAGAAAAAGAGTTTAATGAAAACTTAAAAAAGAAAAAACAGGAACTAGATAAAGCAAGATATGACTTAACTGATGCTGAAAACAAGTATGACTTAGAAACAGCTGCAAGACTAAAACATGGAGTAATACCTACACTTGAAAAAGAACTAGATGAATTAAAAAAGAAAAACAAAAATAAAATTCTAAGTGATGAAGTAACAAGTGATGATATTGCAACCATCATTTCAAGATGGACAAATATTCCAGTTCAAAAACTTTTAAATAGTGAAAAAGAAAAACTACTAAACTTAGAAGATAACTTAAGAAAAAGAGTAATGGGACAAAATGAAGCACTAAAACTTGTAAGTGATGCCATCATAAAAAGTAGAAGTGGAATTAAAGACCCAAAAAAACCAATAGGTTCATTCATCTTTCTAGGACCAACAGGAGTAGGTAAAACAGAAGTAGCAAGATCCCTTGCGTATGAACTTTTCGATGATGAAACACATATGGTAAGAATTGATATGAGTGAATACATGGAAAAATTCTCAGTATCACGTCTTATTGGATCTCCTCCAGGTTATGTTGGTTATGAAGAAGGAGGACAACTAACAGAAGCAGTAAGACGTAATCCTTATAGTAT
>CANQUW010000019.1 GCA_947627145.1 uncultured Bacilli bacterium | reverse complement strand
CAAAGAATTTTACCATTAAGAATATACAGAATGCTATAATTAAGAAATCAACTATTGATTGAATAAAGCTTCCATATTTAATTGTTGCATTTTCAATTTTAAAACTTAATGAACTAAAATCAAGTCCTCCTATTAATACTCCTATTGCTGGCATTAAGATATCATTAACTAAGCTACTTACTATTTTTCCAAAAGCACCACCGATGATAACACCTACTGCCATATCAACTACGTTACCACGTGAAATAAATTCTTTAAAATCATTTACTCCTTTTTTTAATTTTTTTGCGTCTTTTTTTAATACTTCTTGTTTTTCCATACTTCTAATCACTCCTAACACGCCTATTATACCAAAAAAATAGTAAAAATAAAAGAACTAGATATAATTAATCTAATTCTTCTTTGTCCTCATCTTGTTCTTCTATTTCTTCTTCATCATCTGTTTGTTCTGCTACATCAAGTTTTTTTAATAGTTCTGCCTTACTCATTTTATCTGTATTTTCAACTCCTTGTTCTTTTGCCATTTTTCTTAAGTTAGTAATTGACATTGATTCAAGGCTTGTATTTTCATCTTCTTCAGGCATTTTTTTATGTTCTACTAGATAATCAATTTGTTCTTTTGTAATTGTTTCATATTCAAGTAACACATTAGCAATTAGTTCTAGTAAATCACTATTTTCTTTTAGAATTGTTTTTGCTTGTTCATAGCAGTTATTTACTATTTTTCTCATTTCGGTATCTATTTCATGAGCTACCTCATTTGAGAAATGTTGTGGTTTATTATAATCTCTTCCTAAGAATACACTTCCTTCTTGTTGTTCAAATTGAAGAGGTCCAAGATCACTCATTCCATATTCTGTTACCATTGAACGTGCAATTTTTGTTGCTTTTTCAAAATCGTTTTGAGCTCCTGTTGTAATTTCTTTAAATGTTAATTCTTCTGCTACTCGTCCTCCAAGTAATCCTGTTATTTGTTCTAATAAATCTGTCTTTGTTGCATTTATTTTTTCTTCTGATGGTAACATCATTGTATATCCACCTGCTGGACCACGTGGGATAATAGTTATTTTTTGAACATCGCATGCTCCTTGAAGTTTAAGTCCGATAACTGCATGACCTGCTTCATGGAATGCTACTAGTTTTCTATCATTTTCACTATATTTCTTGCTAGTTTTTGCTGGTCCCATTAGAACTCTATCTGTTGCCTCATCAACTTCGCTCATAGTAATTTTATCTTTGTTACGACGAACTGCAAGTAGTGCTGCTTCATTTAGTAAGTTTTCAAGGTCAGCACCAGAAAATCCTGGAGTTCTTTTTGCTAGATTCTTTAATGTAACTGAAGGTGCTAGTACTTTGTTTCTTGCATGAACCTTAAGTATTTCTTCACGACCTTTTTTATCTGGTAAGTTAACTGTTACTTGACGGTCAAATCTTCCAGGTCTTAAAAGTGCTGGGTCTAATACATCTGGACGGTTAGTTGCAGCAATAATAATTATTCCTTCATTTTCTCCAAATCCATCCATTTCAGTTAGTAATTGGTTTAGAGTTTGTTCTCTTTCATCATGTCCTCCTCCTAAACCAGTTCCTCTTTGACGTCCTACGGCATCAATTTCATCTATAAATATTAGACATGGTGCATTTCTTTTTGCTTGATGGAACATATCTCTTACACGTGAAGCTCCTACTCCGACAAATAATTCTACAAAGTCAGAACCACTTATAAAGTAGAATGGAACATTTGCTTCTCCTGCTACAGCACGTGCTAGTAAAGTTTTTCCTGTTCCTGGAGGTCCTACTAGTAAAACTCCTTTAGGAATTCTTGCTCCAAGTTTTTGGAATCTTTTTGGATTTTTTAAGAAATCTATTAATTCTTTTACTTCTTCTTTTTCTTCTTTTAATCCAGCAACATCTTTAAATGTAACTTTAGCTTTATCTGTATTAAGTTTCGCTTTACTCTTTCCAAAATCAAGTGAATTTCTGTTAGCACCCATTTGACGAGTAAAGAAGAAAAATGTTATAGCTATTAGTATTACAAATGGTAAGATATTTACTATTATATAAAGAATAGAACTTGATTCAGGATCTGCTTCTGTTGTAAATTTAAAATCTTGAATCTCACTTGCTTCAGTTATTTTCTTTACTACTTCATCACTTAATGGTAAACGTGCAAAGTAAGTTTCATTTTCTTTATATCCTTTTATTTTTCCTGTAACTTCATAAGTTACTGCTCTGTCTCTAGGAACTAATTCTAGTTCTTCTATATTTCCTTTATCTAGTTGTTTCATAAATTCGTTATAAGTTAATATATTTACTTTTTGATTGAAAACATTAAAAAAGTAAAATACTCCAAGCATTACTACTGCTAGTAAAAGGTATGGAAGTAATCCTCTTTTAACATTTTTTTTGTTCATTGTATTCATAAAAGTCCTCCTTCTCATTTATATTTTAATATTATATCATAAGATTCTGTTTTTTTCTTATCAAATTTTGATTTTTTTAATCCTGGTAGCCAAACTATTTCTCCTTTAGCGTCTACAACTATTGGCCAAAGTTCTCTCTTTGCTGGTATAACTTTCTTATCTATGAATATATCTTTTATTTTTTTACTACCATTTAATCCTTTTACTTTCATCCTATCCCCTACTTTTCTTGTTCTAATTGTAAGTGGTAAGGCTATATCTTCACTATTTAATCTACAAATATCATTTCCATTTTCCATAGTGAAATCTATTTTTTCAATACTTTTATGATTTGGTAGGTCTGCATAAGTATCAAACTGTATTTCATATTCATTGATATCTTCAGTATTTCTTTTTAAATAAAATTCATCATAGTTTTTTACTGCTATTACATCATTTGGCATATCAAGAGTAATATTTGCTTTCTTTCTTCTTATGGTATCTAACATTAAATCTATATGACAATCATTTATTAATAATAAGTCATCTTGATAATATTCAGATACTAAATAATATAATATTTCCTTTTGTAAATATTCATCTATTTCTAGAAATTCACTTATTTTTACTTTTTCATCTATAATTACTTTTTTCATTGCTTTATCTCTTTGCTTTTCTATATATCTATAAGCATCTGTTAGATTGTTGCTGAACTTTAGAAATTTTAAGTGAATATCTTTGTTTTCTTCTTTTAAAAATGGTAAGATGTATTTTCTGTATCTATTTCTTGTATATTTATCTTCTGCGTTTGTTTTATCTATATAGAATGGTACATTATTTTTTTTATCATATTCAAGTAGTTCGTCTTTGGTAAAATTAATTAATGGTCTTATTATTTTATAATTATCCATTTCTACTATTTCATGAAAACCACTATAGCCTTGCATATTAGAACCACGCGATATTCTCATAAGTATTGTTTCTATTAAATCATCTCCATGATGAGCTGTTAGTAAATATTTAGCATCATATTTTAATACAACATCTTCAAAAAAATGATATCTTATGTTTCTTGCTTCGTTATGAAAATTATCATCACCATATTCTTTAATTATCATACCTTCAAATACTACATTATTAGTATCACAAAACTTTTCTAAAAAAGCATATTCTTCTTCACTTTCTTTTCTCATATTATGATTAACATGAGCACATACTAGATTTAATTTATACTTTTCTCTTAATTTTAATAACATATCAAAAAGTGCCATTGAATCTGGTCCAGATGAGCATCCTAAAACGATAGTGTCACCTTTTTCAAAGTGAAAATCATTTAATTTTGTATCCATAACTTCATCTCCATTAAATATTGTATCTAATTTAGTTGTATATAGCAATAGAAATTAAAAGTTTATTTCACGGAATTCGTAAAATAAACTCTCCATCCTTTGAATAATTATATTTTTCTCGTGCATATCTTGCAATGTAATCTGAATCTTGTAGTTTATCAGCATCTACTTTTAACTTTTCTTGTTCTTCTTTTAATTTAACTAATTTTTTTTCAAGTTCTTTCTTTTCTTGATATTTATCAACTATTTCTACCCAATATTTCCCTGTTGTAAAAGTAGTGAAAACAATTATGACAACACTAAAAATAGCATATAATACAATTCTTTTTTTAGATATATACTTTTGTTTCTTTTTCTTCCTTGCCATAAAAAATCGCTACCTTTCTAACATACATTATATCACTTGTTGAGAGGTACGCAAGAGAAGATATTGTATTTTTTTGGAAATTTACAATAATTTGACATAATAGAGGACGTATGGTATAATTTAGTCCATAAATCGTTGATAGGGACATGACTTTTATGTAGGTTCTTCAAAGAGAGTTATTGGTTGGTGCAAAATAATAGAATTAATTAAAAGTTTCTACCCTTAAGTGAAATAGAAAACTATTTCCGGTAAAATTACCGTTATCTAAAATAAAGTAAATGTAAGGATGGTACCGTCTTTTATTAGACTCCTAGGTATCATCCTTTTTTGTTTAAGGAGATGATTAAAATGACTTTTTTTGATAAGGGGATGGTGAAGCGATCCTGAATTATATATTTTGTTAATAAAAAATTAGGATGTTAAAAAATAAATAATGAAAGGATTGTGAATTTAAAATGATAGATATAAATAGAATTAGAAATAATAAAGAAAAAATTGAACAAGCTTTATTGAAAAAAATGGATAATATTAATTTTGATGAGATGTTAGAATGGGATAAGAAAAAAAGAAAGCTTGGTGTTTTAATTGATGAATTACGCGCTGAAAGGAAAAAGATAAGTGCTAGTATTCCACAACTAAAAAAAGAAGGAAAAGATACTACTAAAATTGTAGAAGATATGAAAAATTTGAGAGAAGAGATAGAAGAGAAAACTATTAAGTATAATGAGCTTGATAAGAAAATATTTGATTTTATTGCTGCTCTTCCTAATATTCCAGATGATGATGTAGTTGGTGGTGGTAAAGAAAATAATGAGGTTATAGATATATATTTAGAAAAACCTAATTTTGATTTTGAAATCAAGCCACATTATGAAATCTTAAAGGATTTAGGGATGGTTGACTATGAACGTGGTGTTAAGATTGCCGGAGAAAAGAGTTGGATTTATACAGGAATTGGTGCTAGACTTGAATGGGCTCTCATTAATTATTTTATTGATACACATTTAAAAAATGGATTTCAATTTATGATGATTCCTTATATGTTAAGACATGAATGTGGATTTGGAGCAGGGCAGTTTCCTAAATTTAATGATGAAGTTTATATGATACATGATGATGAAAATAATACTAATAATGCTAAATTTTTACTTCCTACTGCTGAGACTGGGCTTGTTAATATTCATGCTAATGAAATAATGGATATCGATGATCTTCCTAAAAAATATTTTGCTTATACTCAATGTTTTAGGGTTGAAGCAGGAAGTTCTAGAGAAGAAGAAAGAGGTACTATTAGAGGACATCAATTTAATAAAGTTGAAATGGTACAATATGTAGCTGAGGATAAAACAGAAGAAGCGTTTAATGAACTTTTAAATACTGCTACTGGAATTATGAAAGAGTTAGGACTTCATTTTCAAGTTAGTAAGCTAGCAGCTGGAGATTGTTCTGATGCTATGTGTAGAACTTATGATGTTGAAGTTTGGATTCCAAGTATTGGTATTTATAAAGAGGTTAGTAGTGTATCTAATAGTAGAGATTATCAAGCTAGAAGAAATAATACTAAGTACCGTGATAAAGATGGTAAAATACATTATGCTTGTACTTTGAATGGTAGTGGACTTGCAACCAGTAGATTAGTACCCGCAATTGTTGAACAATATCAAAATGAAGATGGTAGTGTAACTGTTCCAAAAGTTCTAAGACCTTATTTAAATGGTATGGAATATATAAAATAGAGAAGTGATGATTGTGAAAGATTTTAATTTAAGGAAAATTACTTGTGAAGATTACGATTTTATTTATAACGTGAAAAAGAAATGTTATAAAAAATATGTAGAATATTATTATGGAAAATGGAATGATAAAGATCAAAGAGAGTATTTTAATAAGTTTATAAATCAAGTTAAAGATAATGCTTATATTATTGAAGTCGATGGAGTAGATATTGGTTTTTATAACGGAGAAGATATTGATAATGAGACTTATGAAATAGGGAATATTTGTATTCTAGAAAAATATCAGGGTAGGGGAATCGGTACAAAAATTCTTAACTATATTTTAGAAAAACATAATAATAAAAACATTACTATTCAATATTTTAAAATTAATCCTGTAGGAAAACTATATAAAAGACTAGGATTTGTGTTATATGGTGAGAGTGAGTTTCATTTTCAAATGCTCAAAAGAAAAAATAGTTAGATTTTTGCTTTCTAACTATTTTTTTCTACTTTAAAAAATTTATGATATATTTTTACAATCCAATCTCGCATAAATCTTGTTTTGAAAAATCCAAGAAAAAATCCTAGTATAATCATTATATATAAATAATAGTGTATATAGCCGTTATTTATACTTTTTATTATTATAAAGTAGAGAAGACCATTATCTATAATAAAGATTATATTTATTAATATTTTAAACCATAATACTTTAGAAAATAAGAATTTATAATTAATATTAACTAGACAAGAAAATATATAACCATATAGTAATGATACTACCATAGAGATTATTTGTGTTTTTAAGTTCATTATCTAAATAACCTATTAAATATACTATTTTCTTTGTCTTTAATTTTGTTATCTTCTATATAGGAAAGACTTTTAATAAGACCTTTAATAGCAAGGTTTCCTTGAAGTGTATCTAATTTAATTAATACTAAATCTTCTCCTTTAATTAGGAGCATTCCCATAACTGTTTCAATTAAAAATTGTTCTTTATCGAAGTTTTCTATTTTTTTTACTCCTGAAATAACAAGATTTTTTCTTTCTACTAAATTAATTCCATGATTATAATTACTAATAGTTTCTTTTCCTTCCATATTTTGTCCTCCTACATTATGATATGTGGACAAGATGATTTCTAGAACTATTATATCTTTTTAATTACTACTAAATTTCTTAGACTGTTTTCTTTTGGTAAGTAAAATGTTTCTACTTTGGTTATTTCATAATGTTTTTTAGAAAGTAGGGGAATAGTTTCTTTTATTTCTTCTTCCACACTTGCTTTCATAGCTACAAATATTCCATCTTTTTTTAGGAATGGTAGAGCATAATTTATAAGTTTAGGTAGGCGAGCAACTGCACGAGAAGTCACTATATCAAATTTTATATTAGTTTTTTGGTAGTCTTCAGCACGAGCATGAATTGCCTTAATATCATTAAGTTCTAGCTCTTTTATTATTTCATTTAGATAATTTACTCTTTTTAATAGAGAATCTAATAGTGTTATTTTTAAATTAGGATAAACTATTTTTAAAACTATTCCTGGAAATCCTGCACCACTTCCTATATCTAGTAGAGTTTTATCATCATTTAGAGAAACTACTTTTACTAAAGTTAGGCTATCATAGAAATGCTTTTCATAGACTTCTTTTTCTTTTGTTATTCTTGTAAGATTTATTTTTTCATTCCATTCTAAAAGTAATTTATAAAACTTCCTTAGTTTTTCTTCTTGAGTATGTGTTAACTTTATTCCTAATTTTTCTATTTCTTCAATAAATTCTTCATGTGTCACTCTTGTTCCTTCTTTCTTAAATAAACCATTAATATCGAAATATCTGCAGGATTTACTCCACTTATACGAGAAGCTTGTCCAATAGAAGTTGGCCTTATTTCTGATAATTTTTGTTTTGCTTCGCTTGCAATATTAGGAATATTTTCATAATCAATATCTTTAGGTATTAGTTTATTTTCTAAATCTAACATCTTTTTAGCGTCTCTTTCTGCTTTTTTGATGTATCCTGAATATTTTATATTTATTTCTACTTGTTCAATTACACTTTCAGAATAGTTAATATCATAAAAATGCTTTATATTATCAATTGTTATTTCTGGTCTTTTTAATAAGTTATATAAAGTTATTCCATCTTTTAATTCAGCTGAGTTAATTTCTTTTAAGTATTCATTTACTTCTTTTGTCGGTGTTAATTTATTATTTTGTAAGAATTCTATTAGATTTTTTATATCTTCTTTTTTCTGTTTAAACATTTCATAATAATCATCTTTTAACAATCCTATTTGGTGGCCGTATTCACTAAGTCTTAAATCTGCATTATCATGACGAAGTAGAAGACGGTATTCAGCACGGGAAGTTAAAAGACGATATGGATCTCTTACACCCTTCGTAGTCAAATCATCTATTAAGACACCTATGTAGGATTCATTTCTTTTTAATATTAATGGGTCTTTTCCTTCTAACTTTAAAGCAGCATTTATTCCTGCGATTAGTCCTTGTCCTGCTGCTTCTTCATAACCACTTGTTCCATTTATTTGACCTGCAGTGTATAGGCCATCTACTAATTTTGTTTCTAAACTTTGTTTTAATTGTTTAGAGTCAATGGCATCATATTCTATAGCGTATGCATATTTTAAAATTTTAGCATTCTCTAATCCTTTTAGGCTATGGACCATTTGTTCTTGAACGTAGTGGGGCATACTAGTTGAAAATCCTTGTAGATAGATATCATCATAGTAAAGGCTTTCAGGTTCAAGGAATAGTTGATGTCTTTTTTTATCGCTGAATCTTACTACTTTGTCTTCAATTGATGGACAATATCTTGGACCTACTCCTTCTACATATCCTCCATACATACTTGATTCTTTTAAATGATCTTTTATTATTTTATGAGTTTCTTCATTGGTATAGATTAAGTGGCAAGGAGTCTGTTCTTTGGGATTGTATTCTCTTTTTTCATAAAATGAAAAGTTATAGACTTTATCGTCTCCTGGTTCAAGTGATGTTTTACTATAGTCAATTGATGATTTTTCGAGTCTTGGTGGTGTTCCTGTTTTTAATCTTAATATTTTAAATCCTAACTTTTTTAGTTTATCACTTAAATGAAGAGATGGTTTTTCTCCATGTGGTCCACTACTTGTTTTTTCACTTCCTACTAATACTTGTCCTTTTAAATATGTACCTGTTGTAAGGATTACAGCATCTGAATATATTTCTTTTCCTTCTTCAAGTATTATTCCTTTAATTTTGTTATCTTCTACCATTAAGTCTTCTACCATACCTTCTAGTATAGTTAAGTTTGATTCTTGTTCTAGAGTTTTTAACATTTCTTTTGGATATGTTATTTTATCTGCTTGAGCACGTAATGCACGAACTGCTGGGCCTTTTTTTGTGTTTAACATCTTCATTTGGATTGCACCTTTATCAGCATTTTTGCCCATTTCTCCACCTAAAGCATCTATTTCTCTTACAACTATACCTTTGGCAGGTCCTCCAATGGATGGATTACATGGCATATCTGCAATGTTGTTTTTATTTCCTGTTATTAATAAAGTTTTATGGCCTTTACGAGATGCCGCAAGAGACGCTTCACATCCAGCATGTCCTCCTCCTACTACTATTACTTCATATTTCATACTTATCCTCTCCTATTTTCCAACACAGAAATTTTCAAATAAGTGATCTAGGATTTCTTCTTCATATACTTCTCCTATTATTTCACCTAAATAATCAAAAGCTTCTTTGATACTTACTTCTATCATGTCTATTGGTAAGTTGTTATTTAAAGCATTTTTAGCATCACTTAAACTGTTTACTGCTTTTTTTACTAGCGTTACTTGTCTTGTGTTAGTTAAATAATTATAATCTTTCTTGTTTAATTCTTCTAAATTAAATAGTTCTTTTATTTTGTTTTGTAGTTCTTCTATACCTTCTTTAGTATTTGTGTTTGTTGATACTATATTTTTCAAGTTTGTAGGTATATCTATTTTTTTATCTAAATCATTTTTATTTAATACTGTTATATATTTTTTGTCTTTTAGTTTTTCTATTATTTCATTATCTTCTTGTTCTAAAGGACGTGATGAATCTAAGACAAATATTACTAAATCAGCATCATCAATTGAATCTAAACTTTTCTTTACTCCAATATTTTCTACTATATCTTTACTTTTTCTTATTCCTGCAGTATCTATCATGTTAAGGAGTATTCCATTTAGATAAACCTCTCCTTCTACTATATCTCTTGTTGTTCCTGGAACATCTGTTACTATTGCTTTTTCATATTCTAAAAATAAATTTAATATACTACTTTTTCCGACGTTAGGTTTACCTACTATTACTGTTTTTATTCCGTCTTTTACTAATTTTACATTTTTAGATTTTTCTAAAAGATCATTTAATTTTGTTTGAAGTTCTGGAAGTGTTTCCTTCATTTTTTCTAATGTTACTTCTTCAATGTCTTTATATTCTGGATAATCTATATTTACTTCAATATTTGAGATAATATCTTTTAATTCTTCTCTAAATTCTTTTATTAAATTAGATGTTTTTCCTGATAAAGAGTTTATGGCAATACGATGAGCTTCATCACTTTTACTTTCTATCAAATCCATAATAGCTTCGCTTTGAGTTAGGTCAATTCTACCATTTAAGAATGCTCGTTTGGTAAATTCTCCTGGTTCTGCGAGACGTATATCCGCACTAAGTAATAGTTCCAAAACTTTATTTGTACTCATTATTCCGCCATGACAATTTATTTCTACTACATCTTCTCTTGTAAATGTTTTTGGGGATTTCATTACAGAAATTAATACTTCATCAAGTATTTCATCGTTATTTTTTATATATCCATAATGTATTGTGTGACTTTTTACTTTTGTTAAGTCTTCTCCTGTAAAAAAATTATTTACTATTTCTATTGCATTATCTCCACTTACTCTAATTATGGAAATAGCACCTTTTCCAAGAGCTGTAGAAATAGCTGCGATTGTATCATTCATCTTTTTACCTCCTTTTTGGTCTTTTATTTCTTGCGTCTGTATTATAACATATTTTTTACAATAAAAAAAGAAGATTTATTTATCCTCTTTTGGTTTTATAACTACCGCTCTATTTGGCTCTTCTCCTGTACTTTCAGTATATACATATTTATTATTTGTAAGAGCATTATGTACTATTCTTCTTTCATATGAATTCATAGAATCCATTGTTACTTCGACTTTAGTTTGTTTTACTTCACGAGCAAGAGATCTTGCAAGTCTTACTAGTTGTCTTTCACGTTTTTCTTTGTAGTCACTTACATCAAGTAAGAATTTGAAAGGAACTCCTACTTCTTTCTTAACAACGTTTGCTGTTATTATTGATAATGCTTTTAGATTCTTTCCATTTTTTCCAATTAATAAAGCATCGTGATCTGAGTAAATTCTGTAAACAGGAACTTCATTTGCGTTTCTTACTTCAATGTCAGCACTCATACCTAAATCTTTTATTAATCCTTTTAGGTAATTCTTTATAAAATCTACAACATCTCTTTTTTCAATAGCTTCTATTTCTACTTTTTTACTGAAAATC
The DNA here is from genome assembly GCA_947627145.1 of uncultured Bacilli bacterium. Next base: position 3,702 of record CANQUW010000019.1, on the reverse strand, counting down.
CCTTGTTTACTCTCTTTTTCGATAACAATTAAATTTTCTTCTAATTCTTGTAAATCAATTGTAGCAGTTTTAATTGCTTCTTCTTTTGTTTTGGCACTATATCTTTGTTTTTTCATTTTTTCTTACTCCTTTTCACCATTTCATTTTGGAAAATTGTAAATATATTTGTTGTTATCCAATATATTCCTAAAGCACTTGGCATTAATAATCCTGTGAATGTAATTATTCCAGTCATAATAAGTGGCATATTTTTCATACTATCATCTAGAGTATTTCCTGACATGTTCATTTTAAATGCATAATATGTTGTTGCACCTATTAAAACTGCTAGAATTAAATATATTAACCAAGAACTACTTGAAATTCCAACCATTGGTGTTGTTCCCATTTGAAGTCCTAAAAATTTATCTTCAAATATTGCTGGAGTTCTTTGTACTGCTTCAAAGAAAGCGATTAATAATGGTAATTGTATAAATGAGAATAAACATCCTGACATAGGATTCATATGATATTTCTGATATACAGCCATCATTTCTTGACTTTGTCGCATCATTGATTCTTGATCTTGTTTATCTTTATATTTGTTTTGGATTCTCTGTAGTTCAGGTTGTGCTTTTTTCATAAGTTCTGATTGCATAGCAGTTTTCTTTGTTACTGGATATAATAGTAAACGAATAATTAAACTAATTAAAATTAATGATATAGCATAACTATTAACTGTTTTTCCTAGTAATATAAGGATAAATGCTAGTGGTTTAATAAGGAATGTTGTCCATAAACCTTCATATTTTCCTGATGTTACTTTAAATTTTTTACAATCTGGTAGTTTTTCTATTTTTACTTTATTCTTTTCATAAGCTTTTATCGTTTCTTTACTTGTTGGCTTACATAAAATATTTTCAGTTAAGTTTTGTCCTGTAACTTCGTTTTTTACAGCTTTATTATTTTTATCTATTAAAGTTTTTGTACAACCAGTTGATACAAAACATACTGATATAAGTAGTAAAAAAACGATTAGAAGTTTTCTCTTACTTGTTTTTTTCATAATGTTTATCCTTTCAATATTTCATTCATAATTTTGTTAAATGATTCTTCCATTTCTTTAAAAGATAGATTAATCATCTCTCTTCTCATTATTATAACATAATCAAAATTATTTTCTATAGTTTTTCGATAATTATCTACAATACTTCTAATTTTTCTTTTATATTTGTTTCTAAAAACAGCATTTCCTAATTTTTTGCTTACAGAAATTCCAAAACGACTATACTTTAAATCATTTGTTTTATAATAGATAATATAATGTTTATTTTTTATTCGTTTACCTGTTTTTATTATTTTATCAAAATCACGATTATTTTTTACAATAAACTTTTTTTTCATAATGACACCTCTTTAAGAGTAAAAAACCACTTTTATTTTAAAGTGGGAATTACTATTTACAAAGTCTTTTACGACCTTTACGACGACGTCTATTTAAAATATTTGTTTTTTTACGAGCAAAGAATCCATGTTTTTTTGCTTTTTTTCTGTTATTTGGTTGATAAGTTCTTTTCATACAGTCCACCTCCAGTCATAAATCTACATTATTATAATAAAAAAAATAGGTTTTTGTCAATTAATATTCTAAAATTTGTTAATTTTATTTTTTTTAACATTTTTAACAGGGGTGTGGAATTAGTTTTAAACATAGTGGAATGAAAATTTGTGGAAAATGTGGAAAATATGATTTTTGCTTTAAATATTAATGGTTTTGTTTGAGGAAAAAAATGTGGATTTCCTGTTAATTTAATTTTTTTGCTTTTTTTTATTTACCTTTTTCCAGAGATGAGTTACACTAAATTTATCTTTTATGTTTTCGTCCTAGGTAGGGGAGTGGTAGAATGAATGTTGAGATAATTTGGACAAATTTCTTAAAACAAATATATCAAGATTTAAATGCGCTTTCTTATAAAACTTGGTTTGAAAATACCAAACTCTATAGTTTAGAAGATGGTAAAGCTATTATAGTAGTTCCTCTTATAATACATAAAATGCATTTAGCAGAAAACTATTTGGATATTATAACGGAAATACTTGAAAAACTTACAGGAACTACATACGATATCGAGTTTTTATTACAAGATGAGGTTTTAGAACTTGAAAAAGAAAAACAAACTGAGGATTTAAGAGAGGATATACTTTCTAGTGGTGTAAATTCACCACCTATTGAAAACAATTTAAATCCTAAATATACTTTTGATAATTTTATTGTCGGAAATAGTAATAAATTTGCTCATGCAGCAGCGGTATCTGTTGCTGAGTCTCCTGGTAAAACTCATAATCCTTTGTTTTTATATGGAAATAGTGGACTTGGAAAAACTCATTTAATGCATGCGATTGGCAATTATATTATAGAAAATAGTAATAGAAATGTGTTATATGTAACAAGTGATCAGTTTATAAATGATTTTATTGGAATAAATCAGAAGGATGATGATGGTACTAATTTCGACTCCGTAAATTCTTTTAAGAACAAATATAGAAATATTGATGTTTTAATGATTGATGATATCCAATTTTTAGGAAGAGCAACACAATCTCAACAGGAATTCTTTCATACATTTACTAGCTTACACGATAATAATAAACAGATTGTAATATCATCTGATAGATCTCCTAAAGACTTGAAGTTACTTGAAGATAGACTTAAAACTAGATTTTATTGGGGACTTACCGTTGATATTTATCCACCTGATATTAATCTTAGGAAAGAAATACTTAAAAGAAAAATCAAAGACGCTAGTATTGAACAAGAAATTCCAGATGAAGTTATTGATTATATTGCTTCTAATATGGGAAATGATGTTAGACAACTTGAAGGTTCTATTACAAGACTTATAGCATATTCCACAATTATGGGGAAAAGTAGAATTACTTTAGACCTCGCAATTGATGCTTTAAAAGATTTTATTAGTAAAGGTCTTTATGAGAAGAATGATGTTCATAGAATTCAAAGAATAGTATCTGAGTATTTTCAAATTAGTGTTGATGATATTAGAAGTAAAAAGAGAAGTGCTAATATAGCTTTTCCAAGACAAATTGCTATGTATTTGTGTAGACAACTTACTGATGAATCTTTTCCAAAAATAGGCATGGAGTTTGGTGGAAAAGATCATACAACAGTTATGTATTGTGTTGAAAAAATTGAGCAAGAAATAAAAGTAAATAAAGATCTTGCAAATATCATAGAAAAGTTAAAAAAAGATATTCAATAAGTAGTACTTGTGGAAAGTATAAATTTATTAACATATTATCCACAAGAGTAAAACTTATTTAATTACTTGGAAATCAAAGAAAAAATTAGTTTTTAACTTTTTCCACAGTAATAATATAAAAAATAAACATAATAAATAATAATAAAAGAAAGAGGTATAAAATATGAAATTTACAATTAAAAAAGATTTAATGATGGATGCTTTAGTAAAAGTATCAAGAGCTATTTCTACTAAAAATTTAATTCCAGTATTATCTGGTATAAAAATGGAGTTAAATAAAAAAAGATTATTACTTACAGCAAGTGATAATGATATTACTATTCAAGTAGAAATTCCAAAAGATAATGAAGAAGAATTTTCTATAGAAAAAGAGGGTAGTATAATAGTACAAGGTAAATATATATTAGATATAGTAAGAAAATTACCTAGTAAATTTATAAATGTA
>CANQUW010000018.1 GCA_947627145.1 uncultured Bacilli bacterium | reverse complement strand
CTGGATTTTCAGGTTTTGACGGAGTTGATATAGATTTAGATGATATCATCGATAGTGTATTCGGTGGTGGAAGAGGAGGATTTACTTCCGGATTTGGTGGAGGTCGTTCTCGTAATTCTAAAAGACGTGGAGATGACTTGTTAATTAGAGTAAATGTAGATTTCATGGAGGCTTGTCATGGATGTGAGAAAGATTTTGATTTAGATGTAGTTGAAGATTGTAGTAAATGTAAAGGTAAAGGTGGTTTTGATGAAGTAACTTGTAGTAAGTGTCATGGAAGTGGTACTATTACTTCTGAACAACATACTTTATTTGGTTCTTTTCTTACTAAGACAACTTGTCCTGATTGTGAAGGCCGTGGAAAAACATATAAAAAGAAATGTAGTCATTGTCATGGTACTGGTAAAGTTACTGAGAACAAGACTATTACTGTAAGTATACCCGCTGGAATTAATACAGGAGATAGACTTCGTGTTCCTGGTAAAGGAAATGCTGGTTCTAATGGAGGAGAAGCAGGAGATTTATACTTAGAATTTAGTGTTTCACATCATAAATACTTTGAACGTGAAGGAGATGACATTTACTTAGAAGTTCCACTTAGTTTAGATGAAGCTTTACTTGGATGTAAAAAGACTATTCCTACAATTAATGGAAATATTAAACTTACTGTACCTAGTGGTACTAGTACTAATGATAAACAGAGAATTAAAGGACGTGGAATAGATAATAAAAATAGACATCATAAAGGTAATATGTATGTTGTATTTAGAGTTGTTATGCCTAAGAAATTATCCCGTGAACAGAAAAAAATATTTGAAAAACTTAGTAAGACAGATTTATCTACTAAAGAGATAGATGAATTTGATAGTTTTACAGAAGAGAATGCGTAAGTGTTCTTTTTTTCTTGAACAAAATAATTATTTGAGTTATTATAGAAAGTAAATATTTTAATGAGAGAGGTATAATTATGGAAAAATTAAAAACACGCGATGAAATTGAGGATAAATATAAATGGGATTTAACGAGAATATATGAAAATGATGAAGAATGGGAAAAAGATTATCAAAAAGTTTGGGATTTGAGTGATAGGTATAAAAATTTTGAAGGTAATTTGTTTTCATCTAAAGAAAGTTTATTAGATTTTTATAGATTAAAGGAATATATTGATAAACATGTAAATAAACTACATCTTTATTCACATTTAAATAATAGTGTAGATGTTGCTGATACTAATTATATAAAGAAAGAACAAAAGATGAATTTATTGTATCAAAAAATATCTAATAATATTTCTTATTTTGATGAAGAATTCTTTAACAGTGATTATGATAAATTAAAAGAGATTCTTGATAGTGATGAAGAACTCTCTTGTCATAAACTTTATTTTGAAAGACTTAATAGAAACAGAAAACATTATTTAGATTCTAATTCTCAGAAAATATTATCTAGTTTTTCTAATGCTTTAAATACAGGAAGTGGAGTTTATGAAATATTGAACAATGCAGAATTGAAGTTTGGAACAATAACTTTAGAGGATGGTAAAGAAGTTGAGATTTCTCGCTCTAGTCTTGCTGGTTTATTAAAAAATAAAAATCGTAGAGTAAGAAAAGAGAGTTTTGAAAAATTTAATAAAATTTATGAAGATTTTTCAGGAACTTTTTCTGCAGCTTATATGGGAGATGTTGATAGTAATATAGCAATTGCAAGACTTAAAAATTTTGATAGTAAAAGAGAACAATCATTATTTAAAGATAATATAAGTCTTGCTGTTTATGATAATTTAATAAAAGAAATTAATAATGGACTCCCTTATTTGTATGATTACTATAAATTTAAAAAAGAGGCTTTAGGTTTAGATGAATTTCATTTATATGATACTTATATTGATATCATTAAAGATAAATCAGTAAATACATATACATATGAAGAGGCGTTAGATTTAGTTTTTGATGGACTTAAACCTCTTGGAAGTGAATATCTAAAAAAACTTAAAAGAATTGTTGATTTAAAATTAATAGATGTTATGCCTAATAAAAATAAAGTTGGTGGTGGTTTTAATTCAAGTACATATGATACTGATTCTTATATACTTTTGAACTTTGGTGGTAGATATGAAGATGTTCTTACAGTTGGACATGAAGCAGGACATTCTATACATTGTTATTATTCTAATATTAATAATATTCGTGATTATGCAGAACATTCTATTTTTGTTTCGGAGATAGCATCTACAGTTAATGAACTTTTAATTTCTTATAATCTTTTAGATAAAAGTAATGATCCAAAAGAAAAACTTTATATTATGAATAGTCTTTTAGATAATTATAAGAGTGTAATATTTACTCAAACAATGTTTGCAGAATTTGAAAAAGAAATTTATACTAGAAAAGAAAAGGGTGAATCTTTAACTAAAGATGATATATGTGAGTGTTATTATGATTTAAACAAAAAATATTTTGGTAGTGATGTAATAATTGATGATGAGATAAAATATGGATGGGAAAAAATTTCACATTTCTATTCACCATTTTATGTATATAAGTATGCTACAAGTATGAGTGCATCTATAGTGATTGCTAATAGAATATATAATGGAGATACAGAATTTAGAGATCGTTATATTAATTTCTTGAAACTTGGTGGTTCTATGTTTCCACTTGATGAAATAAGAACATTAGGAATAGAGATGGAAGATGGAAAATTGTTTAGAGGGGCAATGGAATCATTCAATAATTTAAGAGAAAAATTTGAAAAGCAGTATAATGAAGTTTATGGAGAAAAGAATAAATCTTATGTTAAAAAATAAAAGAATACTTTTAGTATTCTTTTATTTTGTGATATAATATATTAAGTTTAAAAAGGAGTGGTTTTCTTGAAAATAGAATATGAATTAATAAAAAATGATGGAAAAGCAAGACTTGGTAAGTTAAAGACAAATTATGGTGAATATGATACACCTATGTTTATGCCTGTTGGTACTAAAGCTACAGTTAAAAGTCTAACACCAAAAGAATTATATGATGTTGGTAGTGGAGTAGTACTTTCTAATACTTATCATTTGTGGTTAAGACCTGGAGAAGATATAATTAATCGTGCCGGTGGTCTTCATCGCTTTATGAATTATAAAGGTCCTATACTTACTGATAGTGGTGGTTTTCAAGTTTTTTCTCTTGCTAAAAATAAAGAACGTGATATTACTGAAGAAGGAGTACATTTTAAAAGTCATTTAGATGGAAGTGAGTTATTTCTTACTCCGGAGAAATCTATTGAGATACAAAATAAACTTGATAGTGATATTGCAATGAGTTTTGATGAGTGTCCTCCATATCCTGTTAGTTATGAATATATGAAAGCTTCAGTTGAAAGAACTTTAAGATGGGCTAAAAGAGGAAAAGCTGTACATAATAATCCACATCAAGCTTTATTTGGAATAGTACAAGGTGGAGAGTTTAAAGATTTGCGTGAATATAGTTGTAAAGAAACTGTGAGTATTGGTTTTGATGGTTATTCTATTGGTGGAACATCAGTAGGAGAAAGTAAAGATGTTATGTATAAAATGGTAGAGGATGGAGTTAGATATTTACCAGAAGATAAAGTTAGATATTTAATGGGGGTAGGAGATCCTATTGATATACTAGAAGGAATAGAGAGAGGTATAGATATATTTGATTGTGTACTTCCTACACGTATCGCAAGACATGGTCAGGCTTTTACTAGAAGTGGTAAAATTAATTTGAATAATGCTTCATTTAAAGAAGATTTTACTCCAATTGATGATACTTGTGATTGTTATACTTGTCGCGAGTTTACTCGTGGATATATAAGACATTTAATTACAACAGGAGAGATGCTTGGTGGTAGACTTTTATCAATCCATAATATAAGATTTTTAATAAAAATGACTGAAGAAGTGAGAGATGCTATTAAAAATGATAAATTTATAGAATATAAAAAGAGTTTTATAGATAAATATTCATCTAAATAAAACTCTTTTATTTTACAAATAAAAAATAGGTTGATTATTTGTTTCTTTCGTATTTATATTTTGATTTGTAGTATTTGTACTTGTATTTTGCATATCATTATCTCCTTTAACTGCACCAATTATTTTAAACATAGTTTTGGCATTGTTCATCATTGGTTTTACTTGATACGCAATAGGGATTGCTTGGTTTATAATATTTAATGTTTTTTGAGTATTACTTAACATAGTAGACCAATTTACAGCTCTTAGTCCAGCTGCACCTGGTAATAACCTACTTAAAAGACCTCCTCCTCTTGGTATGGGAGTAGGAGTAAATCCATAACCACCATTCATTTATAACACCTCTTATTAAAGTATATGTAATTTTTTTAAAAAAGTTAAAACGTGGATAGTAATTTTGTTGTTTTTATGATATAGTTATTATATAGGATAAGGAGGGATTTTATGGACACACTTATGAAACCGTTTATATACATATATCGTGCTATAAGTGGTATATTTACACCTAAAAGTAAAATAAAAAATGAAGTTGTCCATAATTATGGAACTCCTATTGCTAAGGGTAAAAATAAAAAAGAAGAAAATAGTAATGAAGATTATAAAAAGAATTTAGTTGGTTTAGTTAATGAAGATACTAAAAAACGTGAAGTTAAGAAATTAAATCAATTTAGATATACTATAATAAATGCTAATGGTAAAAAAGAAAGTTCTATATTTGAAGCTGAGACTATAGAAGAGGTTCGTAATTATTTAACTTCTCAAGATTATAAAATATTAAAACTTGAACCTAAGAGTAAATATGATATTGAAATTGGTGGAGATGGTAAATTAAAACCTGCACAACTTTCATTTTCTCTTACTCAACTTTCTACATATATTAAAGCAGGTATTCCTTTGGTTGATTCTATGAAGATACTTGCTAAACAAGCTACTAAGCCTAATGAGAAACGTGCATATCAGAGAATTGTATATGATTTACTTCGTGGAGAAAATTTAAGTGATGCGATGGAAAAACAAGGAGAGAAATTCCCTAAACTTTTGATTAATATGATTAAAACAGCTGAGATGACAGGAGACTTACCTAGTATACTTGATGATATGGCTGAGTATTATACTTCTATGGAGAAAACTCGTAAAGCTATGATTAGTGCGATGACTTATCCAGTTGTTGTTTTGACACTTGCAATTGGAGTTTTAATATTTATGCTTATGTTTATAGTTCCTAAGTTTGTTGATATGTTTGAAAGTCAGGATGCAGAACTTCCTTGGATTACTCTTGCGGTAATTGGAGCAAGTGACTTTTTGAAAGCTAATTATATTTGGGTAATACTTGCACTTGTGCTTTTAGTTGGAATACTATATTATTTGTATAAGAATATTACTAGTTTTAGAAAAAATGTACAATTTATGCTTATGAAGATACCTGTAGTTAGTAAAATTATTATATATAATGAGGTTACTAATTTTACTAAGACGTTTGCTTCTCTTTTAAATCATGGAGTTTTAATTACTGATTGTATGGATATATTAAGTAAGATTACTAATAATGAAATATATAAAGAGATAATTGCTAAAACTTTGTATAATCTTGGTAAGGGAGATTCTATTTCTGAGTCTTTTAAAGGTCAATGGGCTTTTCCTGTTGTTGCATATGAAATGTTAGTTACTGGTGAGAATACCGGACAACTTGGTCTTATGATGGAGAAGGTATCTGATCACTTCCAGACTCTACATAAAGCAATAATTGATCAGTTAAAAGCTTTGATTGAACCTTTGATGATTGCCTTTTTAGCAGTTATTGTTGGTATAATATTACTTTCTATAGTTGTTCCTATGTTTGACATTTATGGAAAGATTCAGTAGGTGGTTATATGGAAATAGTTTATTATATATGTTTCTTTGTAATAGGTGCAGTTCTTGCATCTTTTTATGGTGTTATTGGAATGAGAATGCCAGTTAATAAAAGTTTTGTAAAGGGTAGGAGTTGTTGTGATACTTGCGGGCATACTTTATCATTTATAGATTTAATACCACTTTTGTCATATGCGATTAATGGAGGTAAGTGTCGTTACTGTGGTAAAAGTATACCTGCGATACTTCCTCTTACAGAACTTGCATCAGGTATTTTATTTATGGTATCATATTATAGTTTTGGATTTAGTTTAGACCTTTTACTTGCACTTTCTATAGTATCACTTTTAATTATAGTACTTGTAAGTGATTTTACTTATTTTATTATTCCAGATGAAGTACTTTTATTTTTTAGTATAGAGTTTATTATAATTCAAGTGTTTAGAGTAGGTTTTTATTCAACTATGATTCATGTTCTTACTGGTATATTTTTATTTTTCCTTATGTATTTAATACTTCTTATAGGAAATAAATTATTCAAAAGAGAGAGTATGGGTGGAGCTGATGTTAAGATAATGTTTTTGTTTGGACTTGTGCTTGATCCTTTACTTGGAGTATTTACTATTTTTTTAGGAAGTCTTATAGCACTTCCTATATCAATAGTTTTATATTATGTTAGTCGTGATAAGATAATTCCTTTTGGACCATTCTTAACACTTGCGTTTTTATTTATATATTTTACTAAGATTACTACACCAGAGATTTTACATTTTTTAGGGATTTATTAAATGTAAATTTTATCTTTACAAAATGTTTAAAGTATGATATTATATAGTTGTATTAAATGAAAGAGTTTTTGTTTGATACATAAAAAAGTACGAATACCCTTGCGATAGTAGGGGATGAAAAAAGTCGGAATACCCTTGCCAGAGTAGGGAATTAAAAAAGTCGGAATACCCTTGCCAGAGTAGGGAATTGAAAAAGTAAACTGGAGATTACTACTCTAGTTTTTTTGTTTTTAATAAAATCAATGGTTTTGTATTGACTTTTCAAACGTTTGTAGTATAATATAACTAATAGTTAATTATCGAAGGAGGGTTAGAAATGAAAAGATTAAAGTTATATTATATTAATGAAAACTATATTGATTATTTAAGAAGATTTGATAGTAAGGTTCCTTATAATAAAAGTACTACAAGACCTTATGTAGGTGTGGTATTACAATATAGAGGGTTTAATTATTTTGCACCTTTATCTAGTCCAAGACCTAAACATTTAAAAATTAATGAGTATGCAGTTGACATTTTTAAAATTGACGAAGGAAAGTTAGGTGTTGTAAATATAAATAATATGTTACCAGTTCCTAGTGAATGTTTAGTAGAGTTGTTACCTACTATAACTGATAAAAAATATAAAATACTTTTGGAAAATCAATTAACCTTTTTAAATGATAATAAAAGAAATTTATATACTAAAGTTTCTGTATTTTATTTACGTTATAAAAAAGGACATTTGTCAGATAGTGTTTTGGAAAGAACTTGCAACTTAGATTTATTAGAAAAAAAGTGTTTGCAGTATAACTCAAAGATAAGTGTGTAAATTAAGTTTTATATTTTGATTCTAGAATTTAGTTAAATTCTAGTTTTTTCTTTCTTTTTTTTCTTTTATGTTATATTATTAAGTAAGAGGAGGTAGATACCATGAAAAAGAAAATTATAACATTACCTGCTGATCTTTATATGGTAGTTAATAAAACTATTATAGAAGAAAGTGATAGAAAAATTATTACTATGTTATATCAACCTATTATTGGATTTACCTCTGTTAGTTTGTATTTTACTTTAATAGATGATTTAGATAAAAGGCAAATTATGAGTGATGGACTTCTTCATCATCATTTGATGACTGTTATGCAACTTGGACTTGATGATATAGTTGCTGCGAGAGAAAAGTTGGAAGCAGTTGGACTTTTAAAAACCTATGTTAAAAGTGGTGATGTTAATAGTTATATTTATCAATTGTTTTCTCCACTTTCTGCTCATAGTTTTTTAAATCATCCTATACTTTCAGTTGTACTTTATAATAATATAGGTAAAAAGGAATATGAAAATATTGTAAATTATTATAAAGTTCCAAGACTTAATTTAAAAGATTATGATGATATTACTTTAGGTTTTGATGATGTTTTTAGAACTAGTCCTGGTAGTGGTATTTCTATTAAAGAAGATATTGGTAAAAGACATGAAAACAAGATATCTCTTAATAAAGAGATTGACTTTGACATGTTAATTTCTAGTATACCTAGTAATATGGTTAGTGATAAATGTTTTAAAGAAGAGGTTCGTGATTTAATTAATTCACTTAGTTATGCTTATAATATAGATACTTTAAATATGTTAGGTTTAGTTAGGGACTCTATTAATGAACGTGGTCTTATAGACCAAAAGCTTTTAAGAAAAAGTTGTCGTAACTATTATCAATTTGAAAATGGTGGTAGACTTCCAACTCTTATTTATACTAAACAACCTGAATTTTTGAAAAAGCCTGCTGGAGATAATTCTCGTTGGGCAAAGATGGTCTATACTTTTGAAAATATTTCTCCATATGATTTTCTTAAAAGTAGATGTAAGGGAGAACCTACACCAAGAGATGTTAGACTTGTTGAGAGTTTGCTTGTTGATTACAAACTTAAACCAGGTGTTGTTAATGTGCTTATATACTATGTTTTAAAGATGAATAATCAGAAACTTAATAAAACTTATATTGAAACAATTGTTGGTCAATGGAAGAGGCTTAATATAGAAACTGTTGAAGATGCTATGAAGATTACTGAGAAAGAACATAAGAAGAATAAAAAATTATTTAATAAGAAGAAGAGTACTACTAGAAATAGTAAGAAAACAGAAGAGGTTGTTCCTGCTTGGTTTAATAAAGAACTTTTATCTAGTGAAGCATCCACTACTGAAGTTGAAGAGATGGATAAAATACTTAATGAACTTGCTTAAAGTTCTTTTTTTTGGTATAATATGTAGCTATTAGGGGGACTTATTATGAGTAAAAGTGCTAAAAGAGAAATTAGATATAGAATACTTTCTATAATTTATACACTTTCTTTCTTAATTGTTTCTACTATACTTTGGTATAATTATAGAGATAGGGTGAATTTAAATAGAAAAATAAATGCTAATAATTTTTTAGCTATGGCTAGTGATATTGAATTTAGAGAACAAACTTCTCCTATTAATGTTAATAGTATTGGAAATATAAGTGATAGTGATGCTATTAATATAGAAGCTTATAAATTTAGTATAAAGAATAATTCTAATGAGGTAGGGGATTATTTAATATTTTTTAAGGATTATAGTGAAAAAGATATTCCTAATAATTATATTAAATACCGTATAAAGAAAGATGATGAAGAATATAGTGATATTAGAAATTTAGCAGTTGATGGTAAGGTTTATGTAGATAGATTAAATCCTTCTCAGGAGTCCCACTATAGTATTCAATATTGGATTGATTCTTGTGTATATGATAGTGTAAAGAATAATACTTTCGATAGTAAAATTTCGTTAATAAATGACAATTATTATTAAAAGAGATTGTTATTTATTTTTATGTATGTTACACTATTTAAGGTGAAAGGTGATTTTTAATGTTTAATAAATACAATAAAGATTATATAAATATAGTAGAGAATATTTTAGAAAATGAAGAGTTTCAAAAGATGAAGAATATAACTCATCATGGTATTACAAGATATCATCATTTACTTCGTGTTTCTTATTATACATATTTTGTTTGTAAAGCTCTTAGACTTGATTATAAAAAAGCTACACGTGCCGCACTTCTTCATGATTTTTTCTATAATGAAGAGGGATGTGGACATAGTAAAGCTAGAGTGTGGAGGATGCATCCAGAATATGCTTTAAATAATGCAGAAAGAGTATTTGGTGTTTTAAGTGATAAAGAACGTGATATTATAAAAACTCATATGTTCCCTGTTACTTTTACTCCACCAAAATACATGGAGAGTTGGATAGTTGATATTATTGATGATATTGCGGGTATTTATGAGAAATGTTATAGTGTAGGTATAGAATTTAATGCTGCTACTAGTTTTTTGATGTTTATATTTATTAGTTATTTTCGTTAAAAATAAAATCAGTCTCGTGACTGATTTGTTTTTATATGGTGTCCTTGAGAGGAGTCGAACCTCCGACCTATTGCTTAGGAGGCAATTGCTCTATCCTGCTGAGCTACAAGGACATATAACAATATTATTTTAACATAAACTTATAAAAACTTAAACCTTTTATTTTTTTAAGTTATTTAGTATAATTAGGTTAATTAAGGTAGGTGGAATTTTATGAGTAATAGTAAAAAAGGTTTATTTGGAAAATTATTTTCTAATATAGGTTCTTCTGTTCCAGATATTGATTTAAATAGATATACGGATTTAGAAGATATGTATGGTTATATAGGTTTTATTGATAAAGATGGAGGTTTTTATAGAGTTAGAAAAATAGGAAGTATGGATTGTGGTCATGGTGAATGGGCTTATTATTTTCTAGATAGTATGAAAGATAAATTAGGTATTCAACCATCTTTAAAACTTTATAAAAATATTCATGCTTTGCTTGAAGATCCTAGATTAGAAATGGCTTTTCTTTATGAAATTTCTGATAGTTCAATGGGAGAATATAGTCAAATTGATTATGATTCTTCTGTTGGAGAGATAGATATGTCTTTAAAACAAAAAGAAGTTATTAAGAATTTGATTGAACATCAAAATAAAAAAGAACAATCATTTCATAATAATGTTAGAACTATGTAAAAATTGACTTTTTCCTTATTTTTTGGTATAATATGTGTCATCAAAAGAGGGATAGTTATATTTTTATTTATATGTTAGAATTCTTTTGATTTCTAACATTTTATTTTGGGGGTTTATTATGGAATTAACTTTATTTAATAGTGAAGGGAAACAGGATTATTCTATATTTAAAATGTTTTCTCCTAATGATAATGATGTTTTTCTTAATATGAGTGAAAAAGAAATTAGAGATTTTTTGTTATTACTTGAAAGATATCGTATGTTTTATAGAAAAAAGTTAGATATAAGTGATAAGATTACTTTCGGTACTGAGATTGAATGTGTTAATGCTAATATAATAAAAATTGCTAAAAAATTAGATGAAAATACTTTTTGTAATGGATGGAAATCTAAAAATGATTCTTCATTACCTAAAGGAAAAGAATTTGTTGAAATAGATGGAATTAAGTATGTTATTACTTCTAAAGAATTTATTACGGGTGTATTAAATAATAATGAATGGAAGGATTTATATAATGGCTGTTATATTATTTCTAATAATTCTATGATAGATAATTCTTGTGGTGCTCATGTTCATATTGGTTCACAAATTTTGGGAAGAAAGAAACAAAATTGGCTTGATTTTTTCTCATTATGGAGTGCTTATGAGGATGTAGCTTATCGTTTTAGTAGTGGTGCTGATAATCGTTTAAGATCAGGTGGAGAAAGATATGCAGTTCCTGTTTCTGATTTGTGGCAAAGTAAATTAAAAAGAATTACTACTAATTTACCTTTTGAAAGACTTGTTAATGCTTTTGGTGATGATAAGAGAAATGCTGTTAATTTAGACCATGTTGATAGATTTGATGTTTGTGGAGTACGTTATGGTAATACTATTGAATTTAGAACATTCAATGGAAGTTATGACCCAATTATAATACAAAATAATATAAATTTTGCGACACATTTAATGGAGTATGCTACAAAAAAAGATTTTGATTCTATTACAGTATTTAATAGAAGGGAAGAGTTAAATGAGGAAATGCTTTGGAATAATCCTTATGAAAGAGTATCTCTTTATAATAATATTGATCTTTATAAATCTATTGAACTTGCTGATATGATATTTTCTAATAATTTAGATAAAATAAACTTTTTAAAACAATGTATTAAATCCTTAGAATGTTTTAATCATCAAGAAGTAAATGTTAAAAATCTAATTAGATAGAAATTATTATAACTTTATGTTATAGTAGTTTATATATTGAGGTGGTTTGATGTTGAAAGAAAGTATTAAAGGTTGTACTACTATATTTTTTCTTATATTTATAGGGTATTTTATAATAAATATTTTTCCATCTATTGTAAATAGTTATAATGTTAAAAATAGTTTATTATCTAATTTAAAAGATGGTAATATTTATTTGAATAAGAAAAGAGAATCTATAATTAAGAAAACTAATAATAATATAGAAGATTATGTCTTTAATGATACAGATATGTCTATTGATAGATTAAGAAATAATTTATTGAAAAAGTCATATGAATATCAAGAAAATAGTGAAAATGCTAAAAATGTTATTAAAAAATATACTGGTATAGATATAGGGGAGATTTCAGAAAAAATTTTTTCTATAGAAAATTATAAATTAAAAGGAAATAAATAATTGTTTCCTTTTTAGATTTATTGTATAATATTTATATATCCTTATTTTAGGAGGGGTTTATGAAAAAGTGTGTATTAATATATAATCCACAAAGTGGTAAGACACGTAAAAAGATTGAAAAAGATTCATTAAAGGAAATAGCATATAATCATGGATATTTGCTTTCTTTTGTTAGAACTAGACGTAATGGAGATGCTACTTCTATTGTTAAGAGGTTAAAACTTAATGACGATGATTTAGTAATTGCTGTTGGTGGAGATGGAACACTTCATGAGTTGGTAGAAGGCAATATGAAACGTAAGAAGAGAATTATTATGAGTCATTTACCACAAGGTACTGTTAATGATGTTGGTAAAATGTATGGTCTTACTAAAAATGTAGAAAAAGATTTAGAAATGTTACTTTCTGGTAAGGTTAAAAAAGTAGATACATGCTTAATTAATAAAAATCCTTTTGTATATGTTGCATGTTTTGGTAACTTTGTTAATGTAAGTTTTGATACTCCAAGAGATTTGAAAGAAAAATATGGTAAGTTTGGTTATATAGTTTATGGAGTAAAAAAAGTTAGAAGAAAAGTTAAAATGTATGATATATGTTATACAGTTGATGGAAAAACTTATGAAGATCAATTTTCTTTCTTGTTTATTACTAATACAGATAGGATTGCTGGTGTTGGAAATATATTTAATGATGTAAAATTGGATGATAATAAGTTTGAAGTTGTTTTATGTAAAGCAGAGAATTTAAAAGATTGTATTAAAGATATGAAAAATATTATTTTATATGATCCTAGTAAATTACAAAATTCTATATATTTTAAAACTGATAAACTTGATATAGAGTTTTTACATTTTCCAAGAGAATCTTGGTGTTTAGATGGAGAAGAATTAAAGGGACGTCATCGTAAATTTAGATTTAGAATTGATCAAAATTCTAGAATGTTACTTCCTACTAAGAATATAGATAAATTATTTGAAAATGATGAGGAGGAATAGATATATATATGAAAAAAGTATTATTATTAGTATTTTTTGTTAGTTTATGTTTTTTAGTTACAGGTTGTCATAATGATTATGAAGTAAAGACATGTACTAGAAATGTAGAAGCAGGAGAAAATATGAAGACTAATTTTATATATAAAATATATTATAAAGGTAAATATGTAATGTTATATGAATCAACTGAAGAGATTACTGCAGATGATAGTGTTTTAAATACATATAAAGATGCTTATGAAAAAGTTTATAAAGAATATGATGGAATTGAGTATTATGATCATAAATTGACTTTAAAAGATGGTACACTTACTAGTAAAGTAAATATTGATTATAGAAAAGTAGATCTTGATAAAATTATAGAACTTGAAGGTAATAAGTATAATATTTATAAAGATGGTAAAGTTGTTTTGAAAAAATTACTTAGTTTTTATAAAAAAGCTGGTATTCAATGTGAATAATGGCTTTTTTATGTGTGCCGTGCATGGCATATATCTAGTTGGTGAAAGTCCAATACACGCGTAGGTATCGACGAAGTGTTAGGGAAGCGCAAAGCATTAATCGTGAGATTAGGGCCAAAGGAAGCGTGAAACAAAATCGAGGGCTAACGAACAGAAACTTACTATAAGGCTACATAAACGGATAAGGTTGCATAACAAACTAAAGTCCAAAAGATACCCGTAACTTTATGTGGTAGAGTAAGTAGCTAATCGAGGAAAGATATATGTCTTACCACGGGAGGTCTCATAGACGTTGAGGAGAACCCTATTAAGAAAACGGTCGGAAAAGGTTTACTATGAGAAGTCAGCAGAGGTCATAGTACTAGGAAACTAGGAAGGACTGAATAATTTGTAGTTTTTACTACTGAAATTGAAATAGGTTATAATCAGAATAAATAAAAGGAAGAGTACCAAGCGTATCTTGGGAACGTGCCTCAAAAGATGATTAACCTATGTACGAAATTAGAAAGGTGGAAACAAATATGGAACTTTTAGAGAAAGTACTTTCCGAAGAAAACTTAAACAATGCTTACAAGCAAGTATACAAAAACAAAGGAGCAAGTGGAGTTGATGGAGTAACAATAGAAGAGTTATTTTCTTATATAAAAGAACATAAAGAAGAAATACTTGATAAGATTAGAAATAGAAAATATAAACCACAACCAGTAAGAAGAGTTTATATTCCAAAAGAAAACGGAAAGAAAAGAAAACTCGGAATACCAAGTGTGATAGACAGAGTAATACAACAAGCAATAGTACAAGTATTAACTCCAATGTATGAAGAACAATTTTCAAATAACTCTTATGGTTTTAGACCAAAACGTTCATGTGAACAAGCAGTCATTAAAGCATTAGAATATTTTAATGACGGATATGACTGGATAGTAGATATTGATATAGAATCATTTTTCGATGAAGTGAATCAAGATAAGTTAATAGGTATTATAAGAAGAACAGTAAAAGACGGAGATTTAGTATCTCTTATAAGAAAGTTCTTACAAAGTGGAGTAATGGAAAAAGGAGTAATACAACCAACAAAGAAAGGAACACCACAAGGAGGAAACCTAAGTCCATTACTTTCAAATATCATGCTTAATGAACTAGATAAAGAGTTAGAGAAAAGAGGACTAAACTTTGTAAGATACGCAGACGATACATTAATAATGGTCAGAAGCGAAAAAGCAGCAAATAGAGTAATGGAAAGTATAACTACATTTATAACTAGAAAACTAGGGTTAAAAGTGAATGTAGAAAAGAGTAAAATAGCAAGACCAAATAATATAAAATATCTGGGTTTTGGATTTTACAGAAAGATAAGCCAAAAAGTATGGAGACCAAAGCCACATATTAAATCAGTACAGAAATTTAAGCATAAGATAAAACAAATATTTAAAAGAAATTGGAGTGTATCGTTAACAAATAGACTATTAAAACTTAAACAATTAATATATGGTTGGGTCAACTATTTTAGAATTGCAGACATGAAAGTA
>CANQUW010000017.1 GCA_947627145.1 uncultured Bacilli bacterium | reverse complement strand
AGTACACAAAAGAATGGGAATTAGAACAAATGTCTATAGAAAGAGAAGCTATAGGAGAAAGACGTGGTATAGAACAAAACAAAATAGAAGTAGCAGAAGCTATGTTACAAGATAATGAGCCAATAAATAAGATTATTAAATATAGTAAATTATCTAAAGAAGAGATAGAAGAGATTAAGAAAGAATTAAAAATCTAATTAATCTCTTTTCAATTTATATAGAATATGATAAGATTAAGTAAAAGTTAACTTTATGCAAAAAAGCATATATAATGTTTAAAGGAGTAAAATAATGAAAGCTGAAAAAAATATAAGTCATGATAAAGCAGTTCTGGATAAGTACACAAAAGAATGGGAATTAGAACAAATGTCTATAGAAAGAGAAGCTATAGGAGAAAGACGTGGTATAGAACAAGGTATTTCTCAAACCCAAAGAGAAGTAGCAGAAGCTATGTTACAAGAAAACTTAGATATAGAAATGATAAGTAGAATAACTAAATTATCTAAAGAAGAGATAGAAGAGATTAAGAATACATTAAAATAATGTCTATTAACTAAAGGAAATAGAAATAATCTATTTCTTTTTTTTTCTTTGTGGTATAATAAATAAGAGAGGAGGTTTTAAATTGCAAGGAGAAGAGAAGTTTGATATTAAAAAGAAAAGAATTAGTATCATAGAAACTTATGGAGAAGATTTTTCTGAAAAAGAGTTTATTACTAATCCCGCTATTGGTCGTGAAAAAGAAATAAAAGAAGCAGTATTAGTACTACTTACACCAGATAAATCTGTTATTTTAACTGGAAAACCAGGTGTTGGAAAAACTGCTATTGTAGAAGGTATTGCGTATCGTATTCAAATAGGAAACATTCCAAATGCCTTAAAAGACTATAGAGTAGTAAAAATTAATACGTCTGCATTACTTGGAATAGACCCAGTAACAGGAGAATCTAAAATACAAAACTTAATTGATGAATTAAAAAGATATAAAAACTTAATATTATTTATAGATGAGATTCATACTCTAATGGGTGCTAAAGGAGATGCACTTGACTTTGCTAATATGTTTAAACCCGGACTAGATAGAGGAGATATCAAAGTAATAGGTGCAACAACTTCAGAAGAATATGAAAGATTTATTTTAAGAGATAAAGCTTTCACAAGACGTTTCCAAAGAGTTAATGTAGAAGAACCTGATAGAAATGAAACTATCCGTATAGTAGTAGGAACTATTCCTAAAATAGAAAAAAGAACTGGAGTTAAAATGAAATACAGTCCTTTTGTAAGACAAAAAATAGCTGAATTTTTAACAGATTTAACAAGTGAATTTAGAAGAATATATGAAATAGGTTCAAGATACCCTGATATCGTTTTAACTCTAATGCAAGAATCGTTCTCTTATGCAGTCTTTGACAATAGAAATTATGTAAATATTCTAGATGTTCGTAAAGCTGTAGAAAATACAAAAAATGTATATCAAGATGTAATAAAAAAGGAGTTGCCTAGATTTGATGAAGTATTTAAAGATGAAATTGAAAGGACAAAAGTAAGAGATAAAAATGAATACAAGTAATATAAAAAAAGGACTATATTACGCTGGGCAAATCTGTATATTAGTAATATTATATTTAATTATACAAATGTTACCTTTAATTTTACAGTCTTCATGGCAAGGTATTCTCTTGATAACTTCGCTAACAATATTTTTAATGGTTAGATTATATTTTTACTTACCAGGAAATAGTGGACTTACCAAAATGCCAATATATAATATATTAATTATATTTATAACTTTATATTTCTTACTTATATATTTTAGAATATTCATGGCAATAGATTTTAAGAGGTATCTTTTAAATACTATTAGCATCAAATATTGTAAGACTAACTTTTTGATTTTATCATGTTCATTAATAGGAGTTGTATTAAACTCATGTTTATATAAAATTGCATACGATGATTAGGAGGTAAAATTATGTGTGGAATTGTTGGATATTTAGGAAAAAAGAATGTTAGTGAGGTCTTAATAAATGGACTTACAACACTAGAATATAGGGGATATGACTCTGCAGGTATTGCGCTTAATAATGGAAGTGACTTACAAATTATTAAGAAAGTAGGTCGTGTTAAAGAATTAAAAGAAAAACTTGATAATACAAAATTAATTGATGCAACTTATGGTATTGCGCATACTAGATGGGCAACTAATGGAGGAGTAAGTGATGAAAATGCTCATCCTCATAATGTTGGTCGTGTAACTTTAGTACACAATGGTATTATTGAAAATGCCAATGTATTAAGAGAAGAATTAGAAAGCGATGGTTATGTTTTTAAATCTGAAACAGATACAGAAGTAATCGCAGCTTTAATTGATAAAGAATTAAAAGAAAATGATGTAATAACATCAATTGAAAAAGCAGTAAAAACCCTAACAGGAAGTTTTGCTTTAGTTATAATGATAGATGGAGAAAAAGATAAATTATATGCAACAAGAAAAGACAGTCCATTTATTATTGGACTTGGAGATAACGAAACAGTAATGGCATCAGACATCCCAGCGATACTTGATTATACTAATAAATATATGTTACTTGATACTTATGAAGTTGCTGTTTTAACAGATAACAATGTAGTAGTATATGATGAAAATGGAAAAGAGATAGAAAAAGAAGTAAAAGAGACAAGTTATCTAAAAGAAGAAGCAGGAAAAAATGGTTATCCACATTACATGTTAAAAGAAATGATGGAAGAACCTACAGTTGTTGAAAACTTAATAAACTTATACAAAAAACAAATAGATAAATTAGATTTATCTAAATATGAAGAAATCCATATTATTGGTTGTGGTTCAGCAATGTATGCTGGTATGATTGGAAAAAGCTTATTTGAAAAATTTGCAGATATTCCAACTATTGTCGAAGTTGCAAGTGAATATCGTTATAAAAAAGTAATATATAATAGAAAGACCCTTGCAATTTTAATATCTCAGTCAGGTGAGACTGCAGATACAATTGCTGCTATGAACAAAGTAAAAGAGCTCGACGGAGTAGATACACTTGCTATAGTAAATGCAGAATACTCAACTATCGCAAATGAATGTGATAATGTATTATTCATAAAAGCAGGACCTGAGATAGCAGTAGCAACAACAAAAGCATACATCTTACAAAGTTTAGTTTTAACTTTACTTGCACGTGAAACTGCTCATGCTAAAGGATTACTAACAGAAGATGAATATAATAATTTACTTACTGAATATGATAATATTCCAAAACAAATACGTGCGGTACTAGAAAAACGTGACTTATATAAAAATCTAGCTAAAGAAATCTACAAACATGAAGATGTATTCTTTATAGGTCGTGGAATAGACTATTCTATGAGTATGGAAGGTAGCTTAAAAATAAAAGAAATCTCATATATTCATAGTGAAACATTCCAAGCAGGAGAATTAAAACATGGAACAATTTCTTTAATTGATGAAGGAACTCCAGTAATCGCAATCATTACAGATAAAGATTTAAAAGATAAAACTTATGCTAACGTAGAAGAAGTAGAAGCAAGAGGTGCTAAAGTAATAATCGCAACAACTGAAGATATCGATAACTACAAAGAACTAAAAATAGTAGTACCAACAACTAGTGAATTTACACAAAGTCTTCTAATTGTACCTGCACTTCAACTTCTAGCATACGAAATCGCAGTACTTCGTGGTTGTGATATAGATAAACCTAAAAACCTAGCTAAGAGTGTAACAGTAGAGTAATAACATAATTTCCCATAATCTTCTTATAATTTAACTATATTTATTTTATATAATGGACTCATGAAAGGAAGTGAGGCCTATAAGAAGATAGAGGAAATTGAATTTCTCACCATTTAATATTAAAATACATTTCACTCTTTACTTTAAACTTTAGTTTATAAATATAAATAAAATAAAAAATTCATTAGGACATTTTACCTAATGAGTTTTTATTTTCCTTGAAAATACAAGGAACTTATGGTATTATAAGCGACACAAAGGAGAAAATCATGAACGAAATAGATGAGTTAAAATTTATAGATAGAGACACTATTATTAATTATGGTAAAAGTGTTTGTATAAAAATTAATAACATTTTAGAAAAAACATCTTTAATTATAACTAATGATAAAATAACAACACTTGATGAAAATACCAAACATGCAGTAGAATCTTTAGATGAATTTCTATCTATATCAAACGAAAAAAACGAAAATATATTTAATAAAATGTTAAAATATTTAGGATTGAAAAATAAAGAAAAAAATATCATAAATAAAGATAAAAAATATGAAGAATATAAAAATGAATTAGAAAATATTTTAAAATCAGTAGAAGAACAAAAACAAAGAACATTACTTGATATAGATTTTAAAAAAAGCATAATAGAAGAAATTACTCCATTATTAGAAGAACTTTCCAATTTAATAGAAAAAGGAGAAGAAAAAATAAATTCTCTAGCAACTCTTTCAACACATGATGATATTTTTTCTGAAAACATAAACCAAGTAAGAATATTGGATATGTTTAAAGATCACTTGTATCAACTAAGACAATCTAGAATTTTATATAGTGATCAAATACAAGGATTCAATATTCAAATTAATAACGATGAACAAATACTAAAAGATTGTAATATATTTCTAAATACAACTTTATATATTTTAATGTCACAAGGTTCAATGAGCTATGACTTAGAAAAACAAAAAACGGATTCTACTTTCATAAAAGAAGTACAAAATAAATCTATATCTATTACAAAAGAAAATAACTTATCCTTACAAGAAACTCTAAAAGAAATAAATAATTTAACACAAAAAAATGAAACAAAAGAAAATAAAAAAGTTCATAGTAAAGTTTGGGAGATTGGAAAATGGAATTAAAAGAAGCAAAAATATACTCTATAAAAAACCTAGATTTAATATATACTTATGCCATAGATAATGACATAAAAGATAATAGTAAATATATAGGTACTAAAATAGTATATGAAAATAATAAAATATTAGATCTTGACTATAAAGATAAGTACTTTAAAGAATTTATAGAAAAAATAATAAATGTTTATAACAAAGAAAAAAATGAAAGAGACATAATATTATTAGGAAATTTAACTAAAGACTTAATAAAGAATACTAATATAGAAAAAGAAAATAAAGAACATTATCAGTCTAATGGATTACCATACTTTAATGCAACTTCTAAAGATTTATATTTTTATACTGAATATTTAAAAGAAGCAGTAAGTATAATTTTACAACTTTATAAAAACTATGAAGTTATAAATATTAATGAAATAAAAGGATATAATCATAAATACATAGTAGACTTCAATGTTTCTTCTCTAAAAAAACAATTACCTATAATAATTTCAGTAAGAGATAATAATTTAGATTTTAAAATTAATAGATTAGATAATACTAAAATATATGTAGAAGGAAATATAACAGGAGAAAATGGAAAAATAAAAACTACATTTAATAGTATAGATAAAAGATTAAAAGGTAGTATTCTATATGATGCTAAAAGAAATGAAGTAATACGAAAGATATTATTAGACGATGAAGAAGTATTTATAAATAATAATAAAAATATTTTAACAGAAACAGATTTAGATTTAATAGATTTATATCTTAATATGAATAATATACCAGTACTTAAAAATATATTAAAAACAACTGATAATACTTATCTTTTAACAGAAGATAAATCCTTAAATGAAAATACAAAAGAAGTATTATTAGAAAATAAACATATAGAATTAGGTTTAAACAATGATAAAGTAAATATAAAGTATATTATAAGTAATAATTTTAGTAAATATAATAATATGATGCAAATAAAACTAGATGAAGAAAGAATTGATATAACACTAAGAAAAATAAATAAATATAATGATACTTATCTTTTAATAGAAAATTGTACTACCAAAAACAATAAAAAGAAGTATAATTATCAAGTAATAAAATATGATGAATCTAATATAATAGAAAAATATTCTATTGATAAAGAAATAAAAACATTAGATGATGCAATGAGATATATAAAACAAAAGGAGAGATAAAATAATGGGAATGTTTAATGAGAGTATTTTAGATAAAGTAATTAAAAATACATTTCATAAAAATTATGATTATTTACAAAAGATTTTAGATATGAATATAGAAGAATATAATAACAAAACATATAAAGATGAAGAGTTAATGGTAGATATTTTAAATAAGTTTATAGATAACAATATAGATTTTACCATTCATAAGAATTATATTTATAATATGTATAAATCTATATGTATAAATGAAAATATAGAAGAGAAAAATATATTTAAAAGTTTTATGGATTTATATATTGAAAATAATAATCTATTTATAAATTATGATAACTTTGAAAAATGTATAAGTGCTTTTGATAATAAACTTGTAGCATTAGAATTATTTAGAAATATTTCACGTAATGATAATATAAAAGATAGCGAAAACATAGAAAATTTAGGAGTATTATTTGATTATATAATACGTGCAAGAAGCTATTATGTAGATGATAGATCACTTCTAGCATCAACTCTTACTTTAATAGATGAAATAGATCCAGTACTAATAAAATATGGAGATAAAGAAACATTACAAGAAATAATTGATAAACGTCTACAAGAAGATAAAAAAAGAGAAGGAATATATAATGTAGATAGAGATACTTTAAATGAACTTAATAGTAAAATAGAAGATATATATGATACTAAAAATAGTTTAAATAGTTTAGTATCTCTTGCGGATACAGAAATAAAAGAATTAAGGTTAGAACTTAAAAATAATAAAGATGAGCTTACTAATGCAAGAATAAAAGAAATTACAAACTTAAAAAACGAAGCAAATAGATTATTAAAAGAATTAAATGTAAAAATATTAGAAACAGAAAATAGAGAAAGAGAAAGTATCTTTAACGAAAAAGATGTATTCATATCAGAAATTAACGATGTTAAAGCTAAAGCTATAAGTGAAATAGAAACTCTAGCAAGTGGTATTGGTACAAGAGTAGGAACAGAGATAAATAGAGTAAGTAATGTTACGAATGAATCTATAAAAAGATTAGAAAAAATAGGTATAAATGAAGAAATGATAGAAAAAGTAGCAAATAATATTACTAATAATAAAACTACTACTATAGAAGTACCAGATAATAGTATTTATACATCAGGTCCAGCTATTATCACACCAAATTCAGATGTTATAAAAGAGCCTGAAAATAAAATAAATTATTATTTTAATGAAGATATTCCATTTAAAAAAAGAATAAATGAATTATTAGATTTAAAGAAAAAAGATATAGATAAAAATAATACTATTTATCATGAAAAGTTTGATGATATTTTAAAACTTATAATAGAAGGACAAACACCATATTTATATGGACCATCAGGTTGTGGAAAAACTTATATGATTGAAAAACAACTTGCGCATCTTTTAGGACTTGATGTTATAAGCAATGGATATGTTGAATATGAACAAGATATTATAGGTTATACTAATAGTGCAACAGGAGAATATGTACCAAGTAACTTCTATCGTGCTTATAAATTTGGAAAAATAATATTCTTTGATGAACTTGATAATGGTATAGCCAATGCAACCGTTGTCTTAAATAGATTTATAAGTAGACATAATAGTAATTATACATTCCCAAATGGAATACCAATAAAAAGACACTCTAACTTTAGAATGATTGCGGCAGGTAATACCAAAGGAAATGGTAGAACTTATGCTAACAACACTCGTCAAAAAATGGATGAATCTGTAATGCAACGTTTAATACCAGTAGAAATAGATTATGATAATAGAATAGAAAAAAATATTTTAAAAGACTATAGAGAATGGTATAACTTTGCAACAGAATTTAGAAAATCAGTAGAAAAACAAAATATGGGATGGACAGAAGATATAAATACAGTAGGAACATTCACAACTCGTGATGCAGTAACTATTAAAAAATATTTAGATGATGGATGTTTCAATGATAAAGAAATTATGGATTACATGATTGTAAGTACTAAAGATTTAGAATACTTATCAAAACTAAGATTAGATTTAGAAAAACAAATTCCAAATAGTAGATTATTTAATGTATTTAAAGAAGTAGTAAAAGAAAGAAGTGAAAAGATTAAGTGCAAACAAATATAGTAAAAGAAAATAATAATACTATATATAGTGTACGTTTTACAAGTCTTTTAGATTTATATGAATACTTAAAAAGTAATCCAGAAATAAATAAAATATTTGAAAATAGGATTAGTACTGCACCCATTATTGATGTAAGTTTAGATGATTCAATAGAATATCTTATAACAGGATATAAAAAAGGATTAGATAATTTTTTAAAAGCAAATAATAAACTAAAAGAAGCAGTAAAAGATACATCTGATAATAGAAAGCTAGTAAAATCTCTTTATGGAGGAATACCACTAGCACCTTTAGTAGCATCATCAGTTCCAAAATGTATGCTAAAATATGATTTATCTAGCGATGCTACTATAAGAAATATTTATTATAGTATGAGTTATTCTGCAGCTAATACAAAAAATCAAATTATAAATAGAGGACTAGCAACTTTATTTATAATAAATGCTTTAGAAGAAAAAGGAGAACTTGTAAATTTACGTAATTTTGATTATTCTAATAATCAAAATGAATATACAAGTATAGAAGTAATATTAAAAAAACCTGGAGAATATTTAAATGTAAGTAATTGTTATTTTCCAATGGTAAGAGAAGAATTTTTAAAAAGAATATTATTTAGAGTATTAGAAAGCATTCCAGTAAAAATAAATAGTTGGGGAATAAATTATGGAAAATATGTAAATACAGAAGAAACAAAAAAACATTTTAATATAACAAAAAATGATATATTTATACCTCAACCGATAGATATTGGTATAAAGGGAGAAAACATATATGATGATACTATATCTTTAATAGAAAACTTAAATTTAAAAGATGAATTTGATATTAATAAAATAAAAAAACTAACAAGATAAGACTACTAAGTAGTAGCCTTATTTTGTTAGAACTTTTATTAATATTTTATCTTCTATATTTTGTAAAAATGCATATAAGTTAGTAGATTTAAGCATCATAATAATTTTAAGTGTCTCTAAAACTATACTAATAGTAGTAAATATAGTAAACCTTTCAACATTTGCAGGCATAAAAGATATATAATCAGGACCAACTGCATCTTTTAATACAAGTAAATACAAAAGTCCAATTACAAGTAAAAACAAAGAAGCATAATCAATAAAATCATTTATAACATAAAGAATATATACTATAGATATAATTAAGCCCTTTAAAAATAAAAATACTAAAAAATTAATACCTACAAGTATAGATTTAATTATTTTTATATATCTTTTATCTATACTATTCTTTAAGTAATGAATATAATACTCCCATCTAGTAATATAAACCTCACTATGTTCTTGCCTATATTGATAAGTCTTTTCAGTATAAGATTCACTATTATCTTTATCATGAGAAAACTCTTTAGAAGTATTAATATCATCAAGTAATCTATCATATTCACTACGTTTATTATCATCTAGTAGAGTAGTTTTGGCTTCATTCAAACTTCTAATAATTTTACCTGCATCTTCATCTTTATTTATATCAGGATGATATTTCTTAACCATATTACGATAAGATGTTTTTATTTCATCTTTAGAAGCATCCCTACTAACTCCCAGTAATTCATAAAAATTAATCATACCAACAACACCTTTATATTAATATGATTAAATAGTATCATATAAATAAAATGTTTTCAACCGCAAGGTAAATAGACAAAATAAAAAACCTCCTACGAGGTTTTAATTTTAATCTGGGGCGACATAAGAGGATCGAACTCTTGCATACTGGTGCCACAAACCAGCGTGTTAACCACTTCACCAATGTCGCCATCTGCAAAATACATATATATTTTACCAATAAATATAGACTTTTGCAACTATTTTTTTAAATTTTGTGTTCTAGCCTATACTCATACTCTTAATAAGAATAAATTAAAGAGAAGGAGGATATTATGTATAATTATAACTTTAGAAATGAAATGATACCAAATACTTATGTACCTAATTTTGATGATGTTGATAGAAGTACAACTACAGATGAAAGAAATACTAATGGAAAAATGGTAGGAGGTATGAAACTATTTTCTGAGAAAGAAGCTTATATGAACGGAAATTTATTTGAAAGTTTATATAAACCTTACAAGAATTATAAGCCAGCAAGACTCAATCCTACAAATGATAGACAAAAATTATTTTTAGAACTTAGTGAAGCATGCTTTGTTGCTCATGAATTAAATTTATACCTTGACTTACATCCAGAAGATAATAATGCTTTAAAACTATTTAATGAGTACAGACGCGAATCTAATGAATTACTTGAACAATTTGAAAGTAAATATGGACCATTACTTGTTAGTAGTGATGCATTAAATACTTCACCATTCTTATGGGAAGAACAAACTTTCCCTTGGGAAAAAGGAGGTTTAGGTAATGTTTAAATATCAAAAGAGTTTACAATTTCCAGTAAATATTAAAAGTAAAAATGTTAAGCTTGCTAAGATATTGATTGACCAATACGGAGGTAGTCAAGGAGAACTTGCGGCTGCTCTTCGTTACCTAAATCAAAGATATACTATGCCTGATAATAAAGGTAAAGCATTACTTACTGATATAGGTACAGAAGAACTTGCACATGTTGAAATTATTTCTACAATGGTCTATCAATTAATGAAAGATGCAACAATTGAAGAAATAAAAGCAGCTGGATTAGAAGGACATTATGCTGAACATAAAAAAGCCCTTTATCCAACAGATGCTAATGGAGTTCCATTCACAATAACTTATGTTTCAACAACAGGAGACCCACTTGCGGACATCTCAGAAGATATGGCAGCAGAACAAAAAGCACGTGCTGTGTATGAAAACTTAATTAACTTAACAGATGACCCAGATGTAATCGCCGTACTTTTATGGTTAAGACAACGTGAAGTAGTTCATTATAATAGATTTAAAGAATTATTTGAATATTATCAAGCTATGTTTGATAAAGTACAAGATAAAGTAGATAAAAATCCTAATATAAATACTTTGGATAATACAGTAAGTAATTATAATGAACAATATACAAATCCAAATAATATGAATGAAAATATAAATAATAATTTTAATATTCCATTTACAAATGAAATGTTACAAAATATGAATGATATGTTAATAAGAGATTAGTCTAAATAAAATGACTTTTCTTTTTTTATGTCAATTTTACACAACTTTATTGTTCCTAATTTTTAATAGTGTTATAATTGATATAATAGAGGAGGTAAAGCTATGGAATATAAAAAAGATTTAGATAGACATATATTTCGTGGATATGATATCAGAGGAGTATATGGAAAAAACATAACAGAAGACACAGCATATACAATAGGATTAGGATTTGGAAGCTATATCGGGGAAATAGGAAAAAATAAATGTATAGTAGGACATGA
Source organism: uncultured Bacilli bacterium (assembly GCA_947627145.1). The sequence continues at coordinate 4,375 of CANQUW010000017.1, read as the reverse complement.
TAATAGATTATCTTCTCCTATGTTACATGATGCCTTAGTAAAAGGACTTTTAGAAACAGGAGTAGAAGTAATAACCCTTGGAACAGTAACAACTCCAATGTATTATTATGCAGCAATAAAATTAGAAATACCTTCAGGCATAATGATTACAGCAAGTCATAATCCTAAAGATGAAAATGGATTTAAAATAGCCTTTGATGAAAGAGGAAATGCTAAAGGAAAAGAAATACAAGATTTTTATAACTATATAGTAAAAGGAGAGTTTAAAAAGGGTACTGGAGTTTTAAAAAGTTATGATATAAAAAATGATTATATAGAACTATTTAAAAAATCTTTAAATTTTGGACCTCGTCGTGTAAAAGTAGTAATAGACTGTGGTAATGGAACAGCATCCATCATAGCTAAAGAAATGTTTAGTAAATTTAATATAGATGTAATAGATATATTTTGTGAAAGTGATGGTTCATTTCCAAATCATCATCCAGACCCTTCAATTGAATCTAACTTAGAAGTACTAAAACAAAAAGTATTAGAAAATCATGCAGATGTAGGACTTGCTTTTGATGGAGATGGAGATAGAGTAGGAGTTATAACTGAAAGAGGACAGTTTATTGCCAACGACTTATATATGATAATAATGATTAGAAGTATGATAAATGATGTTCGTAAAAAAGCATTTCTTTATGATGTAAAATGTTCAAAAGCACTATCAGATGAAATAGAAAAATTAGGTGCAGAAGGAATATGCTCAAGAACAGGAAATTCATATACTAAAGCAGCTGTAAAAGAAAATGATTTACCTTTTGGTGGAGAACTTTCAGGACATGTATACTTTAGAGATCGTTTTCCAGGATTTGATAGTGGACTATATGCAGGACTTAGACTTGTAGAATATTTATCCAAAACAAATAAAACAGTAACACAGTTACTTGAAGGAATAAATACATATTATTCAACAGAAGAAATAAAATTCCCATCAGATGATGATAAAAAGTTTGAGGTAGTAGAAAAAGTGTTGATGTATGCAAACGACAAAAACTATAAAACTTTAACAATAGATGGTGCTAAAATATTGTTTGATGATGGATGGGCACTTGTAAGAGCATCTAATACTGGACCAAATATAACTGCAAGATTTGAAGCATCAACAAAAGAAAGACTAGAAGAACTACAACAAGAGTTTACAAGTATTATAAATGAGTATAATCGCTAAAAATACATTACAATTTTTGGTATAAAAAGGAAAAAATATTAAGACTTAACACAAAATGACAAATTTAAAAAAAAATATCTTGTCTTAATTTTCTTTTAATGGTATTATTTTATTATAGGAGGGATAAGATAATGAAAGATGAGAACAAAAAGCAAGATGAAAAACAAAACCGAAGTAAAAAACGCTTAGTTCTGTGTACATTAGCTGTTCTGATCTTGGTGCTCTTGGTTATAGGAGTTACCTATGGAGTATATACATATACAATTGATGGTACAACGGAAAATGTTATTAGAACCGGTAGCATAGAATTTAAATACAATGAAGCCACTAATGGTATATTGATAACTGATGCTATACCTTTGAGCGACGAAGAAGGAAAAGTTATCCCTGAAAGTGGTAGTACTGGTGGTGATATTACAAGAGGATATTTCGACTTTAATGTTTCCGCACACGTTGTAAGTGGACAAACAATATCGTATGAAATATACGGAGTAGATACTTCACCAGCATCAAGTAAATTAGAGCCACAATTTGTTAAAGTTTATTTAACAGAATTAGCTGGAGAAAAAGAAACAGCTGTAAATGGATTTGGTGAAAGCAGTACACCAACATATAATGCTTTGCCAACAAGCGAAAATAGTGCTTCAGGTAAAAGATTATATAGTGGAAGTTTCACATCAAGTGGAACTAGATACTTCAGACTTAGACTTTGGGTATCCAAGAATTACCCAATATTAGAGAAGGGAGGGAATGAGACCTTCTCAATGAGGGTAAACGTCGGAGTAACTGCATTATAATAAATAATAAAAAGAAAATAAAAAAATGGAGGAGAAAATGAAAGAGAACAATAATCAAAATCAAAATGAAGAACAATCAAGACAAATATTATTGTCCGTACTCGCAGTTGCAATCCTAGTAGTAGCAGTAGTGGGAGTATCATTCGCAGCATTCACATATACTGGAACTGGTAAAAAAGAAAATACAATCACAACTGGTACAATTACAATGGAATATACTGAAGATGGACCATATATTTCGATTGAAGATGCCATGCCAATAAGTGAAGCAGCTGGTAAAACAATAACAGATACTGAACTTAATGGAGCAGGAAAAGTTGGTACTGGAGAAGGAACTCCAGGAGGAGTATTCGACTTCACAGTAAAAGCATCTATTACAGGTACTGTTACAATTCCTTATGAAATAGGAGCAGAAAAAGTACCAGTAACACCAGTAGAACCATCAGAAGGAAATGGAAATATTGGAACTGTCCAATTAGATGATAGTGCAGTAATGCTATATCTAGTAAAAGATGAATCAACTCCAGGAGATGGAGAAGAGATACTTGCACCAACAACATTTGATGCAATTCCAGCAGGAGAAGGTGGAGATGGACATGCCCTAACAACAGAAAAGAAATTAGGGGAAGGTTCATTTAATGCAACAGCAACACACAAATATAGACTTCGTATGTGGATAAAAGAAGATTTCCAAATGGATTCATTAAATAAAGATGGAAAAGTAAACAAAGGACAATTCAAAGTCAAAGTTAACGTTTATGGAGCAGCAACTGCTTAATAAATAAATTAAAAAATAAAAAATAGAAAGTAGGGAGAGAGAAAAATGAAAGAAAATCAAAATCAAAACGAAAATCAAAATCAATCAAAACAAATATTACTATCAGTACTTGCAGTAGCAATCCTAGTAGTAGCAGTAGTAGGAGTATCATTCGCTGCATTTACTTACTCAAAAACTGGAGAAAAAACAAATACAATCACAACTGGTACAATCACAATGGAATATACAGAAGATACAAATGGTATCAATATCACTAATGCTATGCCAGTAGATGAAGCAACTGGTAAAGCAATAACTGCTAGTGATGCAGGAAAAGCAGGAACTGCTGCAGAAGGAGCTGGAGTATTTGACTTCACAGTAAAAGCAGAAATTTCAGGAGATGTTACAATTCCTTTTGAAGTATCTGCAAGAAAATTAGCTATTGATGTTGATGATTCAATTGTTCAATTACCTGATAAAGATATAAGATTATATCTAGAAAAAGATACAGCAGGTGGAGATAGTTATACACAAGTAGCTGCACCAAAAGCATTTAGTGCAAATGGAACTGGAGAAGAAGGAGTAGGAACACCTACAACTAACATGGTTCTAGATAGTGGATCATTTACTACATCACAAACTATTAAATATAGACTTCGTATGTGGGTTGATCAAGCATATCAAGTAACTGATAAAAAAGCTCAATACAGAGTTGCAGTTGATGTTTACGGAAAAGCTAGCTAATAATAAAATATAATAAACTACAAAAGGTAGGGGATACGAATGAATAATAATGATGATAAGTTTGAAGAAATAGAAGTTCTAGAAGACAACAATAAAGATTCAAAAGAATTAATGCTATCTATCTTTGCAATTGCTATTTTAGTAGTTGCTGTTCTTGGAATAACTTATGCAGCATTCCAATATAGTCAAAAAGGTAATGAAGAAAACACCGTAAAAACAGGAACTATGAGTATGGAATATACTGAAGGAGAAAATGCTATACAGATAACAAATGCTATGCCAGTAGCTGATGCTGTAGGTAAAAAAATAAATCCTACAGATGCAGGAGAAGCTGGTACAGTTGCAGATGGTGCAAGTGGAGTATTTGACTTTACTGTAAAAGCAGACATTTCAGGAAAAGCAGCAATACAATATGAGATAGCAGCAATCAAACAGCCAATTGAAACTTCTGATTCTCTTGGAGCTTTAGAAAATGGAGAAGTTAAATTGTATTTAACTAAAGATGAAACTGATGGAGATACTTATGCAACAGAAGCAATGGCACCAAAAGTTTATACTCCAATTTCAGGAGAAAGCGATTTAGGCGCTCCAGATGGTGCTATGATTCTTGAATCTGGTACAATAGAAGAAAGTAAAACAGTTAAATATAGACTTCGTATGTGGGTAGACGAACATTATGAAATTGTTGGTATTCCTGAACAATTTAAAGTAAGAATAAACGTTTATGGAAAAGCATAAACATAGTAATTAGTTTTGATTTGAGAGTCACTTAGGTGACTCTTTTTGATATTTAGGATAATTGTCAAATAGTGTGTGTAGACACAAATAAGTGATAATTTATTGAATAGTTAATACGTTAAGTAT
>CANQUW010000016.1 GCA_947627145.1 uncultured Bacilli bacterium | reverse complement strand
AATATGGATGGAGTTATGGTTGAACTTATTAATGGAATTGAAGTTATTCGTGTTTTAGATAATACTGAAAGAGAAGTAGATAGATTTAGAGAAAAATCAGAATATTTAAGAAGAAAAGAAATGAAACATCATAAGTCTATGGCATTTTATGACTGTTTAAAATTTATCAATGAAGCAGTGTTTACTGTATTTGTTATTGGAATATCTGCTTATTTTGCATCTATTAATATTATTAGTGTTGGTACTGTAATTACAGCTTATTTATGTTTTAGAGAACTTATAACACCACTTAGAGAACTTCATAGAATACTTGATGAAGTTAGTGAATCTACAGTACTTGCACGTGAATATTTTAAAATTATAGATATAGATAAAGATTTTTCTTATAAAAATATAAGAAAAGGAAAACTTGTAAAAAATAATAATTTAATACATATAAGTAATTTGGATTTTTATTATAAAAAAGGAAGTAAAGTTATAGATAAACTTAGTTTAGATATAGGCAAAGGTAAGTTTATTGGTATTGCCGGAGGAAGTGGATGTGGTAAGAGTACTTTTATAAAAATATTAGTTAAGCTTTATAAGAAAAATAAAGGTGATATTATAATAGATGATAGAAATATTAATAATTTAAGTAGAGAAGATATTGCTAGTATGATTGCTCTTGTGCCACAAAGTCCATTTTTAATTGCTGGTAGTATTAGAGATAATGTTTGTTATGGTATTAATAGAGAAGTTAGTGATGATGAGGTAAGAGAAGCTTTGAAGAGAAGTAAGTTATTAAAGTTTGTAGATGGTCTTCATGATGGTGTTGATACACTTGTTAGTGAAGGTGGTAGTAACTTAAGTGGAGGACAAAGACAAAGGATTGCGATTGCTAGAATTTTCTTAAGAAAACCTAAAATATTGATTTTGGATGAAGCAACTTCAGCACTTGATAATACAACCGAGAAATATATTCAAAAGGAAATAGAAAAATTAAGAGAAGAGGATGATACTACTATTATATCTATTGCACATAGACTTACTACTCTTAAAAATTGTGATGAGATACTTGTATTTGATAAAGGTAAGATTGTAGATAGTGGTAGGTATGATGAACTTATTAAAAGAGATGGTATATTTAGGGATATGTATAATGGAAAAATAAAGTAAATAATCTGTAAAGGTAAAATGTCTATATTTGTAAAAGATATTTTGCTTTTTTTAATGAAATTAGTATAAAAATATTGACGTGGGAGAGGGTACATTATATAATTATAAGTATAAAATGGAGGAGGAAATGAGATGAAAAAAGTTAAGTGGAATAGATTAGGGTTAGTTACTGTGTTTACAGTAATTATGTGTGTTATTAGTTTTATGCTTGCAAACAATGTTAAAGCAGATCCACAAATTATTAATGTTCCACCTGGTAGTGGTACACTTGAGGCAGCTGTTAAAAAGGCTAATGCTGGAGATGTTTTAAAATTACAAGATGGAAGTTATAATGGAGATAAGACTATTATAATCGATAAAAGTCTTACAATAGAAGGAGTAGGAAATTATAGAGATAGTGGTCCAAGAACTTATATAGAAAATCCTATAAAAATAACTAGTGGAGAAGTTAATCTTAAGAAATATTCTATAATACCTTCTTATGGGGTATCTGGTTCTAAAGTTACTGTTGCAGGAAAAGCTGATGTAAATATTTCTAGTGTTACATATTTTAATATTGCATCTAGAGCAATTAGTGATGCTAAAACAATTGATGTTACTGAAGAGGCAAATGATTCAACTATTAATATTACTGATAGTGAGATAAATGAAGGACAAGTTGTTTATGGTATTTTTGTTGCAGCAAGTAATACTACAATTAAATTAGACAATACATATGTTTATGGATTAACTGCTATCAAATATAGTAATGGAGGTAGTAATAATTTAACTATAGGTAAAGGTAATAATTCTAAAATTAATGGTGGAGGACCTTCTCCTTATAATAAAACTATTGATGTAGAAAATCAAAATGGTTTAAATATTATTGTTGATGGTGGAGAAATTAATAGTTTATCATCAAGAAATAATATTCCTATTAGTGTATTCTCTTTTGGAAGTGGATGTAAGAATGTAGATGTTGATATCAAAGCAGGAAGTAAAATTTCTTATAAAAATAATTATAATCAACAACGTTCTAAAAGCATAATATTTGATTTTCCAAAGAATGCTACAAGTTCTGATGGTTATGAAATTAAAATAAATAAAGATGCTAAAATTGATCTTCAATTAGTTGAAGGATCAACGGAAAAAGAAAGAGAGGAACTTCCTTTAGAAAGGTTATATAGTACTATTGATGGAGGGGCAGTTATAGGTATATATGATAACGAAGGTAATGGTAAAGTAAATATTTATGATAATGAGACTGAAATTGCTCCTTTAACTAGTAAAGAATATACAGATATAGATACAGATGAACAAAAATATATATTTAAAGGTTGGTTTAAAGATAAAGATTATCAAGTTGAATATGCAAAAGTTGGAGAAAGTTATCCTAAGGCAGTTAGTGGTACAAATATGAATTTATATGCTCATCTTGTTAAAAGTTTAACATTAACTATTAAAGATGTTCCTAAAGAAACAGGAACAGAAAATAAAACTTACAAGATAGAAGAAGGACAAGTATTAAGTAAAAGCGAACAAATTGAAAATATAAGAAATGATTTAGTGGCAATAAGTAATAAAGAAGGACAAGAATTTAGAGGATTTGTTGTTTATAATTTGGATAGTTCTGTTCCTTATACAGATATAGATACTTTAATAAATAATCTTGTTATGAAAGAAGATTGTAGAATCGAGGCTATTCATAAAGTTAAAGTAACTATTAATAATGTGGACTTTTATATTGATGCTGGTCAAAGTTTAAATGATATTATGAATGATCCAAATCAATCTAGTAAGTATAAAGATGCAATAATGATAGGTAGCGAGGGTAGAGATTTTTCTAGATTTGTATTAAAGAATAAGGGGGATATTACTGATACTACAGTTTCAGTAGGAGATAGTCTTCCTGTTAATATTGAAATTGTATCTAAGTTCTATCAAGATATAACTATTGGTGGAGTGGTATATAAGCTTGAAGAAGGGAAAACTCTTAATTCTAGTGAAGAAATAAAAACAGCACTTGAGGCAATTAAACCAGAAGTTGCAGGTCAAAAATTTGGTAGATTTGTAGATAATACTGATAAAGCTACAGAAATATATCCAGAAAGTACTCAAATAAATAAAAATATGACAATTGAGGCTATTTATCAAATTAAAGTTAAATTAAGTGGTAAAGAGAATCCTGATAAAGAATATACAATTGATGTAGGTAGTACTTTAAAAAGTGTAGGAAATAATATTGGTGTAAAAGAGGCGTTAGAAGATGTATCTAAAAATATTGCTGTTGGTCATAAGTTTGATGGATTTATAGTATCAAATGATTTGAATTCAACTCATCAAACATTCGATATAGATGAATATAGTAATGATATGGATAAATTAAAAGAGGCTGTTCTTGATACTACGTTATATTATAACACGACTATTTATGCTAAGTATGTTGCTACTGTTATAATTAATTGTCCTAATGATATTTGTGGTGGTAGTGATAATAAAAAGACATTTGATGTTGAAACAGGAACAACTTTAGCAGATATAAAAGATTCTGATTATCAAACAGCTAAATATCAAAAATATGAAGATGATCCAAAGAAAGATGAAAGATTTTATAGATTTGTAGATAGTGATGAAAAAGAGTTTAAAGAAACAGATGAAATTACTAAATCTATTACTTTAACTCCTAAGTATTTGGTATTTGTTACAATAGATGATACAAGAGTTGGTGGTACATATAAACTAGAAAAAGGAAAAAGTATAAATGATATAATTGGAGAAGATGCACAAAAAGCTTTAAGAACTTTAAGAAATAATATAATACCAGAAGATGTAAATGTTTCAAATAGTAATGATTTACATTTTGAAAAATTAGTTGATGATAAAAATGTAGTTGTACCTGAAAAGATTGATGATGATATAACTATTAAAGGAATTTATCACTATGATGTTATTGTAGTTAAAGATTATGATAATCCTGAAATAGGAGATTTAGGTGGTTCTCATGGTCCTGAATATGCTGGTTTTACAATTCAGAGAGATAACAACTTAGGATCTAATGATGATATAGAAGAAGCATTAACAGCATTAAAGAATTCTGTTAATAGTGGAAAAAATAGACAATTTTATAAATACTTAGTAAAAACTAATTATAATGGAAAAACAGATGAATATGATGATAGTAATATTTTAAATGATAAATTTAATAGACATATTGTTATTAATGCTTTAGTATCTTATAAAGTAAAAGTTTTAGGTGATAATAAAGATTATTATGTTGTAGAAGGTATGCCTATTAGTAGTAATACAGAATTAGTACAAGCAATTGAGAATTTATATAATAACGATAGTGATTATTTTTCTAAATATACATTAAATGGTAAATTAGTAGATAATATAGATGTTATAAAAAATACTATTGTTAATGATGGAAATAATGAAATAGGTGCTAGATATAATGTTAAAGTAAATATTAACGGAAAAGATTTTGTAATTGAAAAAGGTAAGAATTTAAGTACTTATACAGAATCTGATTTAGAAAGTTATCTTGATACTTTAGAAAATCCTGGTGATAAAGAATTTGTTAAATATGTAGTAAATGGTAAAGAGTTATCAAGAGAAGATTTGTTAAAGGAAAACTTTGATTCAAATACAACAGTTAAAGTTAAATATAATGTAAGAATTACAGTTGGTGATGGAGGAGATTCTGTTGTTTTACCTGAAGGTAGTAAGGTAACAGAAGAATTAAAAGAAAAAATGGATTCTGTTTCAGTTCCTGAAGGAAAATCTAGTGTTGCTTATTTTGAGGATTCAGATAAGAATAAAATAGATGATAAATATATGTTTAATAAATCTATGACTATTAATCCTAAATATAATGTAAAGATTACCATTGAAGGTCTTGAAGAACCTAACTATCAAGAAGTATTAGAAGGTAGTAAAATTGGAGATGCAACAGAGTTAATAAATAAATTAAAAAATAATAATGAAAAAGATTTTAAAGAGTTTAGTGATAGTAAAACTTTAGAATCTACAGTAAGTGAAAATATTATTTTAACTCCACTTTATACAATTAACGTTACAGTTGATGGTGTTACTTATACATTAGATGAAGGAAAAACTTTAGGTGATTTATCTGGTGTTGGACCTAATGGACCTACACCTGAGCGTTTTAAAGAATTTAGAGATAAAAAGGGTAATAAAGTAGATACTACAACACCACTTCATAAACATACTGAAGTTAATGCTATATACACTATAATTGTTACTACTCCTGATAAAAATACACATGAATTAGAGTCAGGACAAAAACTTTCTGATTTAGGACAAGAATTACTTGATTCATTTAAGAAATCAGAAGATGGAAGAAATTTCTCTAGATTTGTAGATCAAGATGGTAATACATTAAAAGAAGATGATACCCTTACTAAGGATATTACTCTTGTTCCTAAGTTTAATATAAAAATAGAAGTATTTAGACGTGATGAAGAAGGAAATGAAATAAAAGATGATACTGTTACTTTTGAACTAGGAGAAAATTTACCATTGTCTGGAGTTATATCTGAAGAAGGTAAAAAGTTACAAAATTGGGTAGATGAAGTTGTTAAGAAATTAGAAAAAGAAGGAAAAACTAATTATGCTTGGACTAAGTTTTTAACAGAAGATGGTAAAGATATTGATTTAAATACATATTTATTCAGTCAAGATTCTAGAATAGAAGCTGTGTTTGCAGAGAAAAAACCAGATACTCCTGATTTAGGAGATATAACAGGAAAAGATGATAATGCAAATAATATACAAAAAGATAAACCTAGTAAAGCTCCTGTTCCTGATACTGGAAAAGAAATGAATACCTTAGTTTCTTCAGTAATGAGTGGATTTATATTCGTACTAATAACATTATTAGTATTTGGACCTGCAGTTGTATTACAAGCAGAAAAACTTAGAAATAAATAGAAAATGAACTCCATTTCTTGGATAAAGAAATGGGGTTTTTATAAGTTTTAAATAATGAAATCAACTAATAAAAATAATAGAACTCCTAAAGGTACTTAAAGAGTTCTATTATTTTATTATTACTTTTAGTTGTTTTTATAGTTCCAATATATTTATATTTACCAATTTTTTTAATACTAAATATATCATTTTCTTTTAGTTTATAAGATATATCTTTTAAGAAATCATAGTTAAGTATGATTTCTTTATTTTTTTTCATGTCTTTAATATATTTTCTTCCTGTATGAATCAGAGTAGATATAACAGTATCTATTCTATTACTAGATACTATTAATTCTATTCTTTCATATGACTTTTCATAGTCTTTAAAAGTATCTATTGGTGTTTCTATTAAATCTATTTTATTGTTTCCTATTTTTAAGAAATTACTTTCAAAATAATTTCTAAAAGAAGAGACATAATATTTATTATCTATTATTAGGATATCTCCAAATACTTCACTAGTTATACCTAGAGAGAAAATGCTTCCTAATATATCTTGGTGTCTTACTTTTCTTTTGGTCTTTATTTCATATAAAATTACTTCTGGTAGAGAGTCTTTATAAAATATATTTTTTTCACTATCTTTATAAGGATAATATATTTTATATTCATTCTTTTTTAATTTGGATTTTAATTCTCTTTGTTCTTTTGGATCTAAAAATAAAGTGGGGTATCCATTGTTTAACCTATTTAAATTTTTTTCTATTTTATACATATAATAACCTTTTTCATTTATATTGTAACATAATAATTCTATTATTTAAACTACTGTAAATAATAGTAAAATTATATAGAACAAGGTGTAAAAATTAGTAAATAATTGTAAATATAAAGACAACTATATGTAATTATGTGTAAAACAGAAAAAATGATATTTATTTTTTCTGTGTTGATGAAAAATTAAAAAAATAGCATATTTTTCTTGACTTTTTTCTAAATAGGTATAGAATAGAAAACAATTTCGTATTTTGTATTAGGCGAGAATTACATGAAATTTTGAAAGGGAGATGTTCGGAAAATGAAAAATATGAAAAATCGTTTATTGAATATTCTATTCAATAATAATAAAGATATCTTTATTAAAAAATTTAAAGGCAACAAAAAAACTATTATGGTGGCAGCTATAATAGTTTTAGGTGTTGTTTATAGTTTAGGATTTGGAACTATAGCATATAAGTATGCTACTGTTGCAAATAATTCATATTTAGATGGTTCATCTAAGTATGATCGTATTAGTGATAATAATACGATGGAAAGTTATAAAGGTCAATTGATTGATGAAGACCCTAACGGAAGAGGAAGCCGTTATGCAGGTAGAGTTTGGGCCGATAAATCAGTTGAAGCTAATAATGCAAAAGGAACTTTTAATCTTGGTTTAAAAGAAGAAGATGATGGAGTAACTACAAACGTAGGATTAAATACAGATTTCCTTCATATATTTTCAACTTTAGGTTCATCTCAAGTTGTTGACCGAGAAAGTACAAGACCCCTTGATGTTGTATTATTATTAGATATTTCTGGTTCGATGACTAGACTAACTAATAATAATATGGATTCTAATGATTCATTACATAAAGTTTTAAGTGAAGCAAATACTTTAATTGACCAATTAATGGGAAATGATCCTGATCATCCTGTTCACCCTGACAACCGTGTTGGTGTTATCGTATATGGTGGTGGAGCACAACAATTGTTAGCTCTTAGTCATTATACTCCAAGCAGTTCTGCTGAAGGTATTGGACAATATATGAGAATTTCAGGTAAAACAAATAAGGGGAAGTCAGCCTATTTTCCTAGAATTCAAAGCAATGTAAAAGAAGGTAACCAAGTTACTACTAAAGTAATGCAAGCAGATTCGACTTATCTTCAAGGTGCTTTATATAAAGGAATGAAGATGCTTGCTGATGAAGAAACTACTACTTATAGAAATACTGTAACAGGAAAAGAAGAAGCACGTATTCCAGTTTTAATTACTTTAACTGATGGAGCTACTAATATTGTTAGTACAACTAAAAGTAGTAATGGTGGAAACACTTCTTATGAATGGTGGGAACCATTTCATGAAGATGTAATTAGCACTGCTGGAGAAGGTTTACAATATGCTGCTAATGCTTCTAACCCATTCTATGCAGATTGTAGTACTGTAACAGGTTACTATAATAATTCAGACGCAAGAAATACAAGAGATAATAAACTTGTAAAAGAACCACAAATGATTTCTTTAAGAAATGTTTCTAACCTTTTACTTGCTGGTTATTATCAAAAGAAGATTCAAGCTCATTACAATACTGATATGAAAAACTATTCTATTGGATTTAATGTTAATAATCTTGGTGAGTTTGCTAATGAACAATTACTTGGTACTCTTAGTCCTAAAGAGTATTTCGATCAAGATAGAAAAATTGACTTCACATATTTACATTCAAAAACACCACAAGGTCAATGGCTTGCTCGTGAAACTGAGATAAATGAATTTGCAAAAGCTCAAGTTGAAAATACTAAGGAACTTTTACAATCATATATTGCTGGTTCAAATCCTACAGCAAAATTCCCTGAAGAAGGATATTATAGATATTTAGCAGATGGAAATGCTGAATTTACTTGGAAACACCCTGAAGATAGTGAATATGATGTTAAATCATTGGATGATGTTAATTATATAGATAAATATTATACTGCTACTGATGGAGATATCGCTAACATCTTTGATCAAATCTTTGATGAAATGTTAGGTTCAACATTTAATCCAATTGAAGGAGACAATGATTCTGGTGTATCTGATTCCTTAACATATATGGATCCAATTGGTAAATATATGGAAGTAAAAGATAAAGGTGTAACACTTGCAGATAATAAGCAATATGATTTAGGTTTATTACTATTTGGACAAATGCACGGTATGGTAAAAACTGGTATTTATGATTATAATACTAACTTAAAAATTCAAAAACAATTCGGTAGTTTCGAAATGGGTTGGTATTATCTAGATCCGAAGACAGGTCAATATGTTAAAAATAGAGAGAATGCAAGTTGGAGTAATGGAGATATATATTATTTAGATGGTGATACAACTAGACAATATGTATCAACTCTTCCTGAAAATGTAGACTCTGCTCCTGAAGAACAAAGAAATAAAGTTTATACTATTTATAGATTTGATAAGAATATTACTACTGGAAAAACAGAAGATACAGCAGCAAGAGCAGTATTACATGATAATCCATGTTATAAAAGTGGAGAAGTTCAATATGCACTTAATGAAATCAGAGTTTGGGTAGAAGATAGTGGAGACTATACAGGAGGAACTGGTGGTAGTGTCATTGATAATGGTTATGATTCAATGATTTATGTTAATATTCCATCAAGAGCTTTACCTATTCAAACTGCTAATATCAAACTTAATGTTGATGGAACTGTAAAAAAATATTCAACTAATCTTTCTGATAAAAAACAATCAACACCATTTAGATTATTCTATGGTATCGGTGTATCTGATGATATTAAAACAGAAGATAAATTAGATATAGATTTAGCTAAAGTATCTGCTGAATACATTCAAAGTCATACAGATGCTGATGGAAATGTTTATTTCTTATCTAACTATTATAGTGGTACAAATTATGATGGTTATGTAACAGACTCAAATAAATCAAGATCAAGAGGAGATGCTAACTTTACATTCTCTCCAAGTGCAGATAACCGTTATTATGCATTCCAAAGACCATTAACTCTTTATGAATTAAATGAAGAGGATTACGTTAATAGTGATGGTGTAACTGTTGACTATACAGCAACAAAAGTATTTAAAACTAGTACAGGAAAAAATGGATTGGAAAGTTTTGAAAATAATCACAAAAAAGTAGAATCTGTATCTTCTAATAAAGCTTACTGGATAATTATTGATTACTATTTACCAGAAAATAATGAAACAGTTCATATGGCTGTTAAACGTAGAGGTAGTGAACTTGGTTCTTATCTAGGAGAAGATAAGACAGGAGAATTCTTAGTTTGGTATAATCCAGAAACAGGAGAAATTAAAGATTTTGTTAATAATGTTAAACCAGTTGATGGTTATTATGTAGCAGCTACTAAAGTTGGTGGACTTCGTACTGGAGATATGGCACAAAATGTACATACTAAACAATCAAATAAAACAGGTTCTGCCGGAACATATTATTTACCTACAGCTAGTACAAACAGTGATAGTAAAAATATCGTTGTTGATGGATACCTAGGAAATAACGGTAGACTTACAGTATCAGATGCCCTTCTTGAAGTAACAAAAGAAGTAGAACCAGAACCTGATGTTTTACCAGACGGAACTGGAAAGGAAAAATTCAATTATACCTTAAGTTTCGAAAACGGTGTTCATACAGGTGATTTCCAAGCTATTAAAACATTTAAGAATCCTTATTCTGGAAAATGGCAATTAAGACTTAGTACAATTGATTTATTAACAGATGAAAGAGGATTATTACAAACAGAAGATAACCAATTAGCAACAGACGAAAATGGAAACTACATTTATGTTGGAGGAAATACTGATGAACATGTATTCCATTTATATAATGCTGCTGATAATGATATCGCAGGTAGTGAACAAAGAGCAG
The DNA here is from genome assembly GCA_947627145.1 of uncultured Bacilli bacterium. Next base: position 5,313 of record CANQUW010000016.1, on the reverse strand, counting down.
GAAGAACTGTTTATGTTAACAGCTTAGAAGGTTTAACAGATAGTGTAGATGGTAGAGTATTATATAGACCAGATACTAAAGATCATCCAGCAGGTTCAATGGAATTCTGGGTAAAAGATGTTTATATCGTACCAAAAGACCAATTAGATACATTTGATGGTAAAACAACTGATGGATTACAACAAGTAGGACCATTTGTAGCTGCTGATATCGATTCAAACAGACAAATGAAAGTTACTCCTTCATCAACTTCAACTTATGCTCAACCACAAAAAGCTCAAGTATATTCTAAGTATGCTACTAATACTCAATATTTAACTGAAACACTTGATTTTAAAAAAGATGAAAGTACTGGTAAATATGTTGCTAAGTTTAGTTTAGGACATAATGAAGGACTTGTAATTAATGGACTTGAAAAAGACTATAAATATACAGTAGAAGAAGTTTTAACTGAAGGTCAAATCCAAAATGGATATAGATTTGATAGAGCTTATGGTGATACAGAAATTGATTTATTAGAACCAGAAGCTGCAGGAACTGCAAGATTTGGTAATACGGTTCAAAAAGAAAATGAAGTACATTATGTTAACCGTTCATTAAATGCTTTATCTATCGTTAAAACTCTTAAGGGATTAGATTCTAGAACAGATACTAATAGAGATTGGAACTTTACAGTTAAATTAAAACGTGGTACTGCTGATAAAGTAGGTGGAGAATATTATTATGTTGTTACTAAAGATAATAAAGTAACAAGAACTGGTAATATTAATTTTGAATCTACAGATGGTGGTTATACTTATACTGCTGACTTTGCTATCAAGGGTGGAGAAAAGATGACTATCTACGGAATTCTTGATGGAACAGAATATACTATAACTGAAAAAGAAGCAGGACAAATAAAAGGATATACTACAACTGTAAAAGGAAATAATAATGAAGGTACTCTTATTAGAGATGCTGAAGTTGAATTCATAAATAATAATCCAGCTGAATATGATATTACTTTAGGTAAAATTGTCGAAGGTTTTGCTGGTGATAAAGAAAAAACATGGAATTTTGATATTACTTTAACAGCACCAGAAGGTGAAGGAATTCCAACAGAATACGTTTGTGAAGGGGAAGCTTGCCTAACATCTAAAATTCAATTTAATAAACAAGAAGATAATACATATAAAGCAACTGTTCAATTAAAACATGGAGAAGGAATTACTATTAAAGATCTTCTTGAAGGAACTACATATAAAATAGTAGAACAAGAAGCAGATAGTGATGATTATACTACAAGTCATAGTGGAAAGGCATCAGGTACTTTTGGTACAGGTGGTGTTACAACTGATCAAACAGTTACTTTCACTAATACTAAATATTCATATCATGATTTAACAGTTGGAAAACTTGTAAAAGGTGAGGATGGAGACGAAGAAGCAACTTGGACATTTAATATCTATTTAACACCAGCACAAGGTATTACATTAGATGATTCTTATGAATATAAAGGTGGAGTAATCGCTGGTTATGAAGGTAAAGTAACAGCACCAGCAGATGGTGAAATTACATTTACTAAAGTTACAGGAGACCGTAGAGGATCATATATGGGAACTGTATCTGTAAAACATGGTCAAAAAGTTACAATTAAAGGTTTACCAGAAAGAACTCGTTACTTTGTATCAGAAATCAATTCAAATCGTGATGGTTATACAGCACTTATTCCACAACAAACTGGATCATTTGATAGTGAAGGTGCTAGTGGAGAAGTAATAATTACTAATGTTAATTTAAGTGAACATGATTTAATTATTGAAAAACAAGTAGAAGGAACTGATGGTAATAGAACTAAAGACTGGCACTTTACAGTTACATTAACTCCAGATAAAACTACTGGTATTGACTTCCCGAAAGAATATCCTACTACATTAAATGGTGCAGATAGTACTAATATTACCTTTACAGAGACTCCTGAAGGATCAGGTGTTTATGTAGGTCATGTTACTTTAAAACACAATGATAAACTTAGAATTAAAGGATTACCAGAAGGTACTAAATATCAAGTTACTGAAGATGAAGCAGATAAAGATCAATATTTAACTAACCATACAGATAATACTTCAGGAACATTAGAAAATGCTACAGATACACAACATATCATTTATAGAAACATAAAACTTGCTAAACAAACTCTAACACTTTCAAAAGAAGTTCTTGGAGGAGCAGGAGAATATGAAAAACCTTGGGAATTTGTTATTAAATTATCAAGAGAAGATGATATTGAATTAGGTAAATTTAATCCTGAAACAAGTAAAACTACAGTTACTTATCCAAGTGAAGGTACTTCAAAAATTGAAGGAGTAGAAGCTCCTAGCATCGATAATGTAACTTTCGAAAAACAAGAAGATGGAAGCTATGTTGCTAAAGTTAAATTAAAACATGGTCAAGCACTTACAATTAATGATATTCCAGAAAATACTAATTACGAAATATCAGAAACAGATGCTAATACAGGTCGTTATGTAACATATACTAATGGTGAAACTTCGGGAACAATTACAAATGTTGAAGGTGATGGAATTACATTCTACAATAAAAAACCATCTTTAGTTGATTTATCACTAAGTAAAATAGTTTCAGGACAACGTGGTGATAAAAATAAAGATTGGAACTTCACTATTAAATTTACAGCTGATAAAAATGTTAAATTCCCAGCACAATTTAACTATACTGGAACTAAGAGTGGTACTTTAACAGTATCTAAAGTTAGTGAAAAACCAGATGTATATGAAGGAACTGTAACATTAAAACATAATGATACTATTACTATTAATGGTATTCCAGAAAATACTAGGTATGAAATAGTAGAAAAAGAAGCTAATAAAGATAGATACATCACAACTGTTGATGGAGAAGAAACTGGAACATTACAAGAAACTGGAACTAAGGTTACATTTACTAATACAAATTTAGCTGACTTTGATTTAACTGTTAAGAAGAATGTTAAAGGTAACAATGTAGAAACTGATAAAGAATGGGATTTTGAAATTATCTTATTTAGCCCATTAGTAAAAGATTTAGATTCTACATATAAATACACTAAAAATGGAGAAGATACTGAATATGACTTCAATATTACTAAGAATGGTGAAGGAAGTTATGTAGGACACATCTTAATTAAAGGTGGAGAATCAGCTACAATTAAAGGATTACCAGAAGGAACTAGGTATATTGTAAACGAAGTAGAAGCCGATCAAAATGGATACATTACTACAACAAATGAAAACACAGAAGGTGTAATGGATAAAGATGGTATAATTGTTGAGTATAACAACTGGAGATTTACAAGACATATGTTATCTATTGAAAAACAATTAAAAGGCGATAATGTTGAGTTGGATCGTGAATGGAATTTTGAAATAATATTAAAGGTTCCTAAAGATATGCCATTCGAAACAACATATCAATATACTATGAACAATAATAAAGAAGGAAATATAGTGTTTGATAAGAGGGTAGATGGTACATATCATAGTATGGTTCAACTTAAAGGTGGAGAAATAATAACTATAAAGAATATACCAAATGGTGTAGAGTATCAAGTAAAAGAAATGGAAGCAAATCAAGATGGTTATGTTACAACAGCTGAGAACTCTATTGGTACTCTAACTAAAGAAGAACATAAAGTGATTTATACTAATGAAAGAAGTATTTCTAAAGTCAAAAAAGTAATTTCTGGTATTTCCGGTATTAGCAATCCAAATACTAAAGATGAAATATTAAAATATGTGTTAATGTTTATTATTTCAATAGTAGGAGCATTTGGAGTAGTTATAAAGGAATATGTACTTAAGAAATAATTATAAATTGATAAGTTGAAATATACTTATCTTTTTATGTGTGCCGTGCATGGCATATATCTAGTTGGTGAAAGTCCAATACACGCGTAGGTATCGACGAAGTGTTAGGGAAGCGCAAAGCATTAATCGTGAGATTAGGGCCAAAGGAAGCGTGAAACAAAATCGAGGGCTAACGAACAGAAACTTACTATAAGGCTACATAAACGGATAAGGTTGCATAACAAACTAAAGTCCAAAAGATACCCGTAACTTTATGTGGTAGAGTAAGTAGCTAATCGAGGAAAGATATATGTCTTACCACGGGAGGTCTCATAGACGTTGAGGAGAACCCTATTAAGAAAACGGTCGGAAAAGGTTTACTATGAGAAGTCAGCAGAGGTCATAGTACTAGGAAACTAGGAAGGACTGAATAATTTGTAGTTTTTACTACTGAAATTGAAATAGGTTATAATCAGAATAAATAAAAGGAAGAGTACCAAGCGTATCTTGGGAACGTGCCTCAAAAGATGATTAACCTATGTACGAAATTAGAAAGGTGGAAACAAATATGGAACTTTTAGAGAAAGTACTTTCCGAAGAAAACTTAAACAATGCTTACAAACAAGTATACAAAAACAAAGGAGCAAGTGGAGTTGATGGAGTAACAACAGAAGAGTTATTTTCTTATATTAAAGAACATAAAGAAGAAATACTTGATAAAATTAGAAATAGAAAATATAAACCACAACCAGTAAGAAGAGTTTATATTCCAAAAGAAAATGGAAAGAAGAGAAAACTCGGAATACCAAGTGTAATAGATAGAGTAATACAACAAGCAATAGTACAAGTATTAACTCCAATGTATGAAGAACAATTTTCAAATAACTCTTATGGTTTTAGACCAAAACGTTCATGTGAACAAGCAGTCATTAAAGCATTAGAATATTTTAATGACGGATATGACTGGATAGTAGATATTGATATAGAATCATTTTTCGATGAAGTGAATCAAGATAAGTTAATAGGTATTATAAGAAGAACAGTAAAAGACGGAGATTTAGTATCTCTTATAAGAAAGTTCTTACAAAGTGGAGTAATGGAAAAAGGAGTAATACAACCAACAAAGAAAGGAACACCACAAGGAGGAAACCTAAGTCCATTACTTTCAAATATCATGCTTAATGAGTTAGATAGAGAGTTAGAGAAAAGAGGACTAAACTTTGTACGATATGCAGATGATACATTAATAATGGTCAGAAGTGAAAAAGCAGCAAATAGAGTAATGGGAAGTATAACTACATTTATAACTAGGAAACTAGGATTAAAAGTAAATGTAGAGAAGAGTAAAATAGCAAGACCAAATAATATAAAATATTTAGGTTTTGGATTTTACAGAAAGATAAGTCAAGAAATATGGAGACCAAAACCACATATTAAATCAACACAAAAATTTAAATATAAGATAAAACAAATACTTAAAAGAAGTTGG
>CANQUW010000015.1 GCA_947627145.1 uncultured Bacilli bacterium | reverse complement strand
TATAAATCAACAAAAAGCGACCCCAAATAAGGGGTCTTCAGGGGGTTCGGTTGAATATAATCTCACTAAGTCGTGAGATATAATCGGCGTGATTATTATTACCACGCATCTTAATCATAAATTAAAATTGCAATTTTGTCAATTACTTATTTAAAATATTTTTATTTTCTTTTTTCGTTACGCATTTTTTATTGACTCAATCAACTTTGATTTTAACTTATCTTTATCTGTTTTTTCATTATTTAAGTATTCTTCAGAATCCTTTTTTGCTTGAAGTAATATTTTATAATCATCTTTTAAATTAGCAATTCTAAACTCCATATCTCCACTTTGTTTAGTTCCAAAAATATCTCCATGTCCACGTAGTTTAAAGTCTTCTTCACTTATTTCGAATCCATCATTCGTTTTTTCCATAACTTTTAATCTTTCAGTATCTGTATTACTTATTAAAACACATTTAGATTCATCAGTTCCACGACCTACTCTACCACGAAGTTGATGTAATGTAGATAGGCCAAATCTATTAGCATCAAATATTACCATCATAGTTGCATTCCTCACATCGACTCCTACTTCCACTACAGTAGTTGATATTAGTATATGAATCTTGCCTTGGAGAAATTCTTTCATTATTAAGTCTTTAGCAGGAGCAGCCATTTTTCCATGTATTATATCTATTTTAAAGTAATCTTTAAATGCTAATTTCATTTGATCTTTTAATTTATTTACATCAGTTAAATCACTTTTTTCACTTTCTTCTATTAGTGGAGCGATAACATATATTTGATGTCCTTTTTTTAGTTCTTCTAACATCATTCCTAAAACATCTTTTATTTCTTTTTCACTTTTTACATATGTTTTTATTTCTTGTCTACCTTTTGGTTTTTCTTTTAAAATAGACATATCCATATCACCATATATTGCAAGGGCATAAGTTCTTGGTATTGGCGTTGCACTCATGTATAAAATATCTGGTTTATAACCTTTATTTTGTAAGTTCTCTCTTTGATTTACTCCAAAACGATGTTGTTCATCTGTTATTACTAAACCCAAATTATTATATTTTACTTCTTCTTGTATTAGTGCATGAGTTCCAACTACTATATTTATAACTCCACTTTCTAGTTCTTTATAAATTTCTGTTTTTAATTGTTTTGTTATAGAGCCAGTTAATAGTTCTATATTTACAGGAGTATCTTTAAATATTTCCTTTAAATTTTCATAGTGTTGTACCGCAAGTATTTCTGTTGGTGCCATTAAAGCACTTTGATATCCACTTAAGTAGTTTGCATACATCGCAATAAAAGATACGATAGTCTTACCACTACCTACATCTCCTTGTAATAATCTATTCATACGAGATGGACTTTCTAAATCTTTTATAATTTCATCCGTTACTTTTTGTTGATCATTTGTAAGTTTAAATGGTAGCCCTTTAATAAACTTATCTATTTTATCTTTATCTATATCTCTTTTTAATCCTTTATTGGATAATTTATTTTCTCTTTTTAAATAATTTATTTTGAACATGAAAGAAAATAATTCTTCATATTTAAGTCTTTTTATTACTTCATCTTTTTTTTCTGTACTTGGAGGATTATGTACAATATTTAAAGCAGTTTTTTTATTTAAAAATTTATATTTTTCTATATATTCATTTGGAATATAGTCTGTTATTTCTTTTCCATAATCAGTCATTGCTTGATTAATGTAATTTGAAATATTTTTATTAGTTAGTCCGTTTGTTAAATGATAAACTGGTTCTAGTTTAGGGGTATCTCCTAGTCTTTCCATTTTTATGTCTGATGCAGTAATTACATTTTTTCTTTTATCAAACTTTCCTATAACAGTTACATAAGAACCTACTGTTAATTTATTTTTTAAAAACGCTCTATTAAAAATTGATACTCCTACAACTCCTGATGGTGTTACAAGTCTAAAATTCATTTTGTTAAGTCCTGCCTTAAATCTCATTAAAATAGGAGTACTTTCTATTCTTCCGTCTATTACTAAATGTTCATCTTGTTCTACTTTTTCAAGGTTTGCTCGTTCAAACTTTTCATAACGAAAAGGGTAATATGTTACTAAATCATCTATTGTTTTTATATTAAGTTTACCAAGTAACATTAATGATCTCGGTCCAATTCCTTTAACGTCTTTTAACTCTGCCACAACATGTCCCTCCTTCTGGCTTATTATACCATAATATGAATTTTTTAAAAAGAAAATTTTACATTTTTTGTTAAATATTTGTAATACTAAAAAAACAATATTTTCTTTTTGTATTTTTGTGATATAATAATTATTATAGGGTGGTGTGCAATGATGAAAAACCAATCTAAAAATAATTTTTTAAATCTTTTTACCGGAATTAGTATTTTGGGTGTTTTATTATTTGCTTTTTGTGTATATGTCTTAAAGGACAGTTATGCAATACAAGTTGATGATAATGGTGTGCCTACTACTACTTTTACATCTAATTATTCTGGTTCTTCTAATGATTTAGTTAATTATATTGCAGACTCTTTAACTCCTAGTTATGAAAATAGAAAATATTTTGAGAATTTTAAAGTTCCAAATAATTATAGAACTAGCGATGGTACTACTCCACTTTATATACTTACTAAGAATGCTAATATTGCTAGAACTACTGAAAGTTTTGAAATTACTAGTGGAAATCCTAGTGGTGTTAGTGATATTGGTATTAAATATATACTTGCACATGGATATAATAATTTAAATACAAATGATATTTTTTCAACTGGTGAATATGGTACAGTTAATGATAATAATATTAAACATTATATAACTCAAATAGCTTTATGGTTATATATGTTAGAAAATAAAAATAGTTTTACATCTACTTATTGTCCTACTGTTAATGTTCATTTGAGTGATAGTGATACTACACCTGATGCATTTAAATCTATGAATGGATGTGATTTCTATCATTCTGCTAAAAGTGATACTTATATTACTGAAACTGCTTCTGTTGAGGAAGTAAAAAAAATAATAACTGATGCTGCTTCTAAGAGTAATTATAATTATTTAAATTATATTTTAAAACTTGAAGGGGACGCTATGAATAATAGAACTGTTGGTGAAAGTTCTGTTGGTATTAGTATAACAAATAAAAATTCTATAAATTATTCGATATCATCTGATGGTAAAAGTCTTACTACTGAAGCTATTTCTCCTACTGTTACTAATCCAAGTTATCCATATTTATATTATTCTGTAGAGGTTATTGATCCAAATAAATATGGAGCATATATTACTAATATAAATGGCAAAAAAATTAGTAATACAAATAATATGAGTGGTTCTTTTAAGATATATGTTCCTATAATTGATGATATGAGTTTATCTACTATAGAAATAAAAGTTACAGCTACTTTTGTTAAACTTGATGGTAATAGTTATAGAGTTACTAAGTCAACATCACAAGATAAAACATTTGATGAAAATAATAAGAAACAGACTTTTTCTGATGTACTTTTAGGATATATTCCAACACAGACTGCTAGTGCATCTTTGAAACTTAAAAATCTTACTAAAATTAGTAAAGTTGATGCTACTAATTCAGAAGAACTACCTGGAGCAGAACTTGTTGTTAAATATAAAGATACTAATGATATTATAGCGAAATGGACTAGTGGTACTACTCCTAAGTTCTTATTCTTAGAAGATGGTAATTATACTTTATGTGAAACAACAGCACCTACTAATTATGAATTAAATACTGAATGTATAGATTTTATTGTTGATGGTAGTAAACTTACATCTGTTACTATGAAGAATGAACCTATAAATAAAGTTTCTGTTCCTGATACTTCAACGTTTGTAAATATATTATTTTATATAGGTGGTGCATTAGTTATTATAGTAGGAATTACATTTGCTGCTTTAAATTATAAAAAGAAAAATTAAAACTTCCTTGTGAAGTTTTTTTGTATAAATAATTATTATCTGTTCATTATATTATTGGAGGTTAATTATGAAAGATAATATAAATGTATTAGATGAAGTTAATAAGGGTGCTTGCATGGGAATGGATGCTATTAAGTTTGTATTGGAAAAAGTTGATGATACTACTTTTAAAGAATTGCTTGAAAAACAATATGATAAATACCAAGAAATATCTAATTCTATTAATGAAATATACTCAGATTATGTAAGTGATGATGATAAGGAGCCTCATGAAACTAATGCTATGACTAAAGCTATGACTTGGTATGGTATAAACATGAAAACTATGACTGATCATACAACTTCTAAAATAGCAGAACTTCTAGTACAAGGTACTAATATGGGGATTATTGAAGGAAGAAGACTTATTAATAATAAGCATGTTGATAAAAAGATTGAAAAAATACTTAATAAGTATGTTAGTATGCAAGAAAATAGTTTGGAGGAACTTAAAAAGTATTTATAAAAAATAACCACATTTCTATTTTATTTAAGAAATGTGGTTTGTTTTTATTTTTTTAATATTAAAGCTTTATTTGGTGTAAGTATCTTTTTGTTATCAGAAGTTGAATATAAAATATTATTAGTATTTAAGAAATCTAAGTTGTATTCTTTATTTGATATATTTACTCCTACATATAAACTATTATTTTCATCAAGAGATTTTCTTTCGAAAAGACACGTTCCCTCATTAAATAATATTGGTATAAATTTAGCATCTTTTAAATATTTTTCTTCTTTTCTTATATTACCTATTGTTTTATAAAATTCTATTAAATCATTATCTTCTTTTCCCCATGGATAAGTTTTTCTATTAAATGGATCTTTATATCCATACACTCCTGCTTCATCACCATAATATAGACATGGATTTCCTGGTAAGAAATATTGTATTACTGACATTAATTTTAATTTATTCTTTCCTTCTTCATAAAGATAATTAGCAAGTCTATCGTTTGTTGCATCCCAGAATCTATCTCCTCCAGATGGCCCTTTAGCTAAGCGAGTAAGTGCTCTTTCTATATCATGACTTGATATAATATTCATCATTGCATCTAGATTATCTTTTGGATAATTATCTATAACACGTAATAATTTATCAAGAAATATTTTACCATTTTTAGTTTCAAAGAATTCAAATAAAGCATCTTTATAAACATAATTCATAGCACTATCTAAAGTATTTTTAGTAAAGTAATGTTTTCGCTCTCCATAGGCTTCTTTAATACTTACATCTTCCCATACTTCGCCTATAGTCGTTCCTCCACTTTCTTTTACTGCTTTTGAAAATTTATAAAATCTATCATTATTAATCTCATCTACTACATCAAACCTTACTCCACTAGCACCTTTGTCCATCCAGTATTTTATTACTTCTTCAATATATTTTTCATTTTCTTTAGAATATTGATTAAATTTAGGTAATGTTTTGAAATCCCACCAACATTCGTATTCATTTGGAAAATTACTAAAATGATACCAAGAAGAATAAATACTATCTTTTGAGTTATATGCACCTATACTGTCATATCTATTTTCTTTATTAAAATAAATACTATCTGAACCAGAATGATTGAATACTCCATCTATTATTACTTTTATACCTTTATCATTTGCTTTTTTACATAGTTCTTTGAAATCTTCTTCTGTTCCAAGCATAGGATCTATTTTCATATAATTAGCTGTATCATATCTATGATTTGATGATGATTCAAATATTGGGTTTAAATATATTATAGTAACTCCAAGTGATTTAATATAATCCAATTTTTCTGTTATTCCTTTCAAGTCTCCTCCAAAGAAATCATTATTTTTAATTTCTCCTCTTTCGTTAGGTAAATAAATTGGATTTTCATTCCAATCTTTATGTATTATTCTATCAGTTGGTATATTTTCTTTTTTGGTATTAGATTTATTAAATCTATCTGGAAATATCTGATAGAATGTAGCACCTTTCATAAAATCTGGTATATTCTTACTTTTATCATATGAAGTTAATTGAAAACATTCATTTTCTTCTCCTGCAAAAATTGCCTCTCCACACATACCACGTCTTAATTCTTTATATTCACCATTTATCTTAAGTTTAAAAAAATAATAATATACATCTATATCTGGAGTAAAAGTGCAGGAATAGAAATTTTTAGTATTAGTCATTTTAGATAATTTCATGTCTATTTCTTGTCTTTTAAACCACCAATCATCTATTGGAAATATTATCAATTTTGCATCTTCTATTTTATCAGTTTTATCAAATTTTAAATTAAAATTTATTTCTGTACCGGCTTCTACTGAACCAGTTGGATATTTACTTTCTTCTGAAAAACTATTAAACATATTTTTATCATTCATAATACCTACACCACCCTACTTAATTATATTAATTTAATTATACCATAAATTCTTAAAAGTAAAGAAAAAATCGCATTAATTTTGCGATTTTTTTTGATAAACTTTTGAAATATCTTTTTCAATCATCTTATTAATATCTATATAATTACCAATAAAATTGTCATCTTTTTTCTTTAAACATATATATTTGTTTTCATTATTATCTTTTATTATATTATAACAATTATCATTATATTTGATATTATATGTAGAATAATTATTGCACCAATATTCTTCTATATTATTCTCTTTGGCATATTTACTAATTATATTGTAAAAATATTCAAATTTTTCTATATTCTTTTTTTCCTCTTCTGAGAGATTATTAAGTATAATACTTTTTGTATCAAAATTACCATTTTCAAGTATTTCCTTTTCTAACCACTCCATATAATTATTATTTATTTCATTCATTTTAACCTTCCTCCCTATCTATTATATTAATATACTAATTATACATATAAGTACATATTTTGACAAGGGATTTTGTTAAAATAATTATTTTTTTAGGTATTTTCTTAATTTATCTAAAGATTTTTTTCTTGGACTTATCTTAAGTTTTTCTTCTGTAGAAATTTCCGCAAGAGTTTTTCCGTTTTCAAGTTCAAATATTTCATCAAAACCAAATCCATTATTTCCTCTTGGTTCATTACTTATTATTCCATCAAGTGTATATTCAAAAGTATGCTCTTCATCTTTATTTTTATAAGCAATTACTGTTGTATAGTGGCAAGTTCTTTTTTCTTTTTCTATGCCCTTTAGTTTTTCTAATAGATGTAAGTTTTTAGTATGATCATCTGCATCCATCCATCTTGCGGTATGTACTCCTGGAAAACCATTTAAATAATCTATTGAAATACCAGAATCATCAGATATACATATATAATTTTTTTCTACCTCGTTGTAAAGACACCTTACCTTTTCTAAAGCATTATCTTTAAATGTAAGTTTATTTTCTTTGATATTTATTTTTTTGCCAATAATATTTTCTATTTCTTTTAAAGATAGTACTTCATAATCAGTAAAAATTTCTTTTAATTCTTTTATTTTTCCTTTATTAGAAGTGGCCGCTAAAACACATTTCATAATAATCTCCTATTTTTGATATTCTAGATTACCTAGTTTATTATTTCCACTAATTATATAATATTTTGTATCATTTTCTAATTTTACTATTAATTGGAATCCACTATTAGAGTCACCTTCTAAAGTATAAGTACAAGTAGTATCTATATCATTTTCATCATCTTTATAAGTACATGACTTATTACTTTTTAAAGTTAGAGTAATATTATCATTTTTATAAGTTCCAAAAGAAATAGTATATTCTCCTGCTTTTAAACCTGTAGAAGTTTCTTTTACTTCCTCTTTTTTATCTTCTTGTTCTTCGTCTTTTTCTATTTGTTCTTCTTTATCAGTAATTTCTTTTTGTCTTTCTTCTTCTATTTTATTTATAGTATCATCATCTATTATATCAGATATTTTTTCCATAGAATCAGTTGCTTTTACTATAGTATTTTTAAGTCTGTTTTCTGATGTATTTTCCACTATTTTATATTTATTTATATTTGTATCTATTTCTTCAAATGTATCTTCAAAGTCATCATCACTTTCAAATTTATAAACTGCTTGATTAGATATTGCAGTATAAGTGTCGATATTTTCATCTTCTTTATGCAAATACCAACCTGAATTTTTAGTATCTACATTATATAGAAGTTCTATATCATCAATATCATAATAAGTGTTATAATTTACTTTATTGTTATAACCAACTGTGTGTACTTTATAGATGTTTTTAACAGTACTATTTTCATTTGTCTGATATTCATTTTTTATACCAGTAGACTCTGTTATCATTACAGGGTAAGTATATTCTTCTACATCTAGGAAATACATTTTAGGATTCTTCTCTTGATATATTAAACTAGAATTACTTAAAGCATTACCAGAACCATCTTTTCCTTTTTTAATCATACCATTTTCTAAAAATGTATAATATGCTTGTTGCCATGGTTCTTTTAATTCTACATCTTTTTCATTTTCTAAGTAATAGTAAACACCAATAGCTACTATTACAGCAATTATTAAAAGCAATATCAAAATATAAGACCATGGTATTCTTGATTTATTATCATCTTTTTTCTTTTTCTTGTCTTTATCCTTTTTATCTTTATCTTTTTTATGTTTAGTCTTTGTTTTATGTTTTGTTTTCTTTTTTTCTTTTTTCTTTTCTTTGTCTTCGTTCTTTTCTTCTTCGTCTTCTTTTTTCTCTTCCTCTTTTTCTAATTCTTCTTCTCTTTCACGCTCTAGCTCTTCTTGTAATTTTTCTCTGTCTTCTTTAGTAAATTTAATTTCACTTGAATTTTCTCTCATAAAAATCCACCTCTTTTTTCTTTATTTATTATGAGCATATTATACCATTTTTACGTGATTTTTTCAATTTTATAGAGTATAAAATATTATGACTTATTTCTACAACTAAATATGAAAACTAGCTATCTATTTTGATAACTAGTTTTATATTTATTCAGTTCTAAGTGACTCTACTGGATCTTTTTTAGCTGCTAGTTTGGCAGGTATAAATCCTGCAAGTACTGTTAAGAATACGCTTATTAGAACTAGTATTAGGGCTGCGATTGGATCTAGTGTTGCGATATTTTCAATATCTGAGTAACTCTTTATTACTGCATTTATTGGAATGTTTATAAGTAAAGTAATTATTATACCTAGTACTCCAGCAATTAATCCTTCAATAAATGTTTCCGCATTAAATACTCTTGATATATCTTTCTTGCTGGCACCAATTGCACGTAGTATTCCTATTTCTTTTGTTCTTTCTAGTACACTTATGTATGTGATTATCGCAATCATTATACTTGATACTATTAGTGAGATACTTACAAAACCAATTAAACCTATTGTAATAACGTCTATTATTGAAGTTACTCCTGACATAATTATTCCAACATAATCAGTATATGTAATAGCATCTTCATCTCTATCTTCTTTTTTAGCTTTATCATTATAGTCTGTTAGAATATCTTCTATTTTTTCTTTGGCATTAAAGCTTTTTGGATATATTTCAATTGATGATGGTTTAGAGCTTTCAGCAACTCCTAATCTTTGTAAGTTCATATCATAACTATTAGTAAGAGTATTAAATTCTTGTCCAGTAAAGATATCGATATTTGGATTTTCCTTTTGGGCTTTAGCTATTTCACTTTCATTGTTTATTGTCATGATATGTTCAATTAAATCTTTTCTATACCCTACTATATTAGTCATAGCAGTAGTAGCATCTTTATTTGGTTTTAAAATACCTACTACTTTAAGTTCTATTCCATTATCTATTACTTTTTGTAAAGTAGATGGATTCATTGTTTGGTCTGTCCATACTCCATATTTTTTCTCATACATCTGTGAGTTTGGTATAGCTTTAAATGTTAAGTTTAGAATATCATCATAAGTAAAACTTGTATCTTTGCTTTCAAATTCTTTTCCTTCTATCATATCTTTTCTAAAGTTTACAATATCTTTTTGATCTTTAAGTCCTAAAACATACATTACATAATCAACTAGTTGTCTATCATCATCTACTATTAAAACTACTTCATTATAGTTTTCTGGAAATTTTCCTTTTACTACTTGATACTGACTTTTAAGCATCCTATCATTATCCATAAGTTCTGTAAAAATATTCTGTGATGAATCCATTATTGGTGAAGACATTGCAGAAGAAGATGATGATGAAGCCATCTGCGACATATCAGCACCACTCGCTTGTCCCATCATGGTATACATTAATGTATTTGGATTAACTTTTATATTATCACTTTCTTTATTGGTATATACTTGTAAGTCAAATCCATAATGATATTTAACATCGTTTACTAGTTCATCTATCTTTTTATTGTTATCAAGATAGTCTTTTAATTTTTCTAAGTTATTAGTAATTTTAGAGGAAGAAGTTGCACTTAGTATATCTTCCATTATATTTCTTGAACATACTGTGTTTTCTTTACATTTTTTATCTTTTGTCTTTCTAGTTGATGAAAAACTACTTAAATCTAGGGTTTGGCTTTCTATGGTTAATGGATAACTTGATAATGTTTCTTCTTCTGTTCTATCTATAAAATTTTGTACTCCAGTAGATACTGAAAGAATAACAGCGATTCCTATGATACCGATACTTCCTGCGAATGCTGTTAGGATTGTTCTTCCTTTTTTAGTCATTAAGTTATTCATAGAAAGTCCAAAAGCGGTTTTATGAGACATAGAATTTTTTCTATTACGACGAGGTTTAGTCTGTTCTTTTGCTTCTGTTTCTTCTCCTTCAAATGGATTAGAGTCCCCTGTTATTTCACCGTCTTTTAAATTAACAATTCTTGTTGAATATTCACGGGCAAGGTCTGGATTGTGAGTAACCATTACAACAAGTCTATCTTCTGCTACTTTTTTTAGGATTTTCATAATTTGAGTAGATGTTTCAGAATCAAGAGCACCTGTCGGCTCATCCGCAAGGATAATTTCAGGATCGTTTATTAGAGCACGTGCGATTGCAACTCGCTGCATTTGTCCACCAGATAATTGGTTTGGTTTTTTCTTCATATGATCTCCAAGTCCAACATCTCTTAGTGCACGCTTAGCACGTCGCCTTCTTTCTTTTTTAGAAACACCTGATAAAGTAAGTGCAAGTTCTACATTAGCAAGAACTGTCTGGTGTCCAATTAGATTATAACTTTGGAAGATAAATCCTACTTTATGATTACGATATATATCCCAATCACGGTCTTTATATTCTTTTGTAGAAATACCATTAATTAATAAATCTCCTTTAGTATAATTATCTAGTCCTCCTACTATATTTAAAAGTGTTGTTTTACCACTTCCACTTTGACCTAAAATAGATACAAATTCATTTTTACGGAAATTAATACTAACTTTATTTAAAGCTTTTTGTTTAAAATTTTCTGTTTCATATACTTTAGTAATATTTTTTAATTCTAACATATTTTTCTCCTTTCTAAAACTTATTATAATTATATTTCTTTCTACTCACCATTAATAACTATATTTTACTAAATTTATACTTTTTTATCAATATTAAAACATACCTTTTGAGTATGTTTATTTTATTTATATTACTATAGTTCTATATTATAAAAATTTTTCTTTTTATTATTTACGTATATTCATTATTTTTATAAAGATTGCTAGATAGAATATAGATAGACAACATCCAGCAATTACATCTGTTGTATAGTGTACTCCTACATAGATTCTACTTAGCATTATTAATATTATTAAAATGGAAAGTCCTATACAAGTAATATTTCTAAGCCAAGTCTTTTTTATTTTTTTATATGCAAAGTATATTAGTAATCCATAAAATGCAGTTGCCATCATTGCGTGCCCTGATGGAAAACTATATCCTTTTTCATTTATTAATCTTAAAATATTGGGTCTTTCTCTTGCAAAGATACTTTTTAAAATTACATTTATTAATGGTACTATTAAGACATTTAATACTATATAAAATCTTTCTTTATTATCTTTAAAAATAAATACACATAATAGTAAGGCTATTATAATTATAGGATATTTATTTGCAAACATCGTTATAAACTTAAAGAAATTATTAAGTAATGGATTTCTTATATTTACTAAAAAAGTATAAACGTTTTTGTCTATGTTAAAGATATCTTTTTGTAATAGTGATACTCCTATTATTATAAATATTGCAAGGGCTATTATAGATACAATATCATACCAATTCTTTTTTACTACTTTCATTTTTATCCTCCTTACTATATTATAATATATTTTATTAAATATGCAAAATGTGTTATAGTAATTTTGGTGATTAATATGAGAGTTTATCATGAGTTTGATGCTTTTTATAAAAAAGATTCTAAAGTATTAATACTAGGTAGTATTCCTTCACGTAAATCTAGAGAAGATGGATTTTATTATGCTCATCCACAAAATAGATTTTGGAAGGTACTTGCAATTGTTTATGATGAGGATATTCTACAGACAACCAGGGATAAAAAGAAATTTTTAGAAAAACATAAAATAGCATTATGGGATGTTTGTGAAAGTTGCCTAATACATGCTTCTAGTGATTCTTCTATACGTGATGTTAAAGTAAATGATTTAAATCGTGTTTTAGATAATTCCCAAGTAGAAGTTATTTTTACTACTGGCAAGAAAGCATATGAACTTTATAATAAATACTCTAGAGAAAAGACTGGAATGGATGCGATATATCTTTCTTCTACTTCTTCTGCAAATGCTAGAACTAGTATAGAAGATTTAGTGCACGAATATTCTAAGATTAAAGATATTACTTCCTAACTTTTATAATATCATCTTTTTTTAAATGACCTATTAACATAGTAGATGTAGGATCATGTAGTTTTCTATTGTTATCTACTTCTATTTCATTAAAGTTGGCATAACAATATTTACAAAAGTGTTTACAAGTATTATATACTCCTATATCTACCATTTCTACACATTTACAAGCATTACCTTTTCTTGCTCTCCATAGTTTGAAGTTAGTTTTTCCTGTCATTTTAAAAGCTAAGTTTCTTGAAATACAATCTCTTTTTATAAAACCATATTCACATAAATTTCTTTCTTCAAAGCATGTTTGAACTGTCATACCATTTTCTTTTGCAATGTTTGAAAAAGATATTCCTATTTCTTTGTAATCTTCTTCTGTTAATTCTATGAGTTTTAATATATTTTTATTTTTAGAAGTATTTTTATATTCATCTATAAATGATACAATTATATTTTTAACATAACCATTTAATAAAGTACATAATTTATTAAATGCTTTTTTATGATATTCTATAGTATATTTATCATTTTTTAGTATAGGGTCATATCTTACATACAAGTTATCTATACCTACTATTTTAGATATTCTTTTTACTGATTCAATTATTTCTTTTTTAGGTGGAAGATTAGGCTCTAAATCTTTATTGTAGGGAGTTATTGTTACATGAAAAATAATAGGTTTGTTAATTTCTTTTAAATGTCTTTCTATAGGTATTGGATTTTTAGTACAAAACATAATTAAATCTACATCATCAAAGTATATTCTACTTACTTTATTTTTTATAAATGGATTACGTACATCTACAAATCCTTCTTTTAATCTATTTAAAAACCAAGGTGTATAAAAACCTATTATATCTGTTCTTCCACTTACATTTAAAATCATAAAATCCTCCATATAGAAAATGACTTAGTAGTACTAAATCATTTGAGTGTATTCATTATATAACTTTTTTAATGCATTATCATAAAAGAAATAATTAAATGAGCAAAAAAGTAATATTACTACAAGCACTGTTGTTGTTATGAAAAATATATTGTTTGCTGATGACAATAAGAAAGATACACATGTAAATAGTGATACAAATAAAGTTATTAAAAGATTTATTAATCTTTCATGTTGAATAAATTTTATCATAGTTAAGTGTCTTTCTTTTATTTCATTTAAATCTTGTTTTTTTATATTTTCTAATTTTTTATCTATATCTTTTATATAATTATTTATTCTTCTTTTCATGTTAGTATCCTAATTCCTCTACAATTTCTTTAGCTTCTTTTTTGTAATTTCTAGTTGTATCTATCAAAATTAAAGTATTATCTATTCTACTTACTACTCCATATCTTTTATCATCTTCTGCAAAGAAAGATGAGTAATTTTTACCACGTTTTACATTATTTTCATAACTAATATTTTGTATATCAGAGAATAATTTTTCTCCATTAAAGAATGCTCCTTTTGCTATTTTTGTAGTTTTAAAATTATAAAATTCTATTTTTAAATCATCTTTAATAGCGGAAGTAACTTTATTTAACATTTTCACTCTTTCTTCGCCTTGCTCTGTAGTTATATCTTTAGTTTCATAACCAAGACGTTTTGCAATAGTTATAAATTTATCATTAGTTATTTTTTCTTTTTCATTTACTTTTTTAGCTGTACCTGATAATAATAAATATAACATAACTAAAGATATTAATATCATGATTGTTATAATTAAAATTTTTGCTTGAACATTTTCTTCTTTATTTTTTTTCTTTTTAACTTTTTTAGTTTCTTTTTTCTTTATTTCCTTCTTTGGCATTTTATTCTCCTACTTCCTTTTATTTTTCTTTTTTTCTTGTTTTAATTGTTTTTTTACTCTTTTTATGTTTTTTCTGTTTTCTTTTTCTTCTTTTTTAGTAATTTTTTTAATACTTTCTTCTGTAATTTTATCTACTTCATCTACAAGTTTATCTTTATCAATTATTACTAAAATTAAAGTTATAGTAAGTACTACTAACATAAGCATTAAAATTAACATTGCATAGTTAAATTTATGATGTTTTTTTATAGTTGTATCCAAATAATAATTTGTTAAATATTTTTCGAAGTTTTTATTTGTAATTGCATTACCTTCTTCTTTTGTGCTTAATGTTGTGGAATTTTTAACTACTTTCTTTTTTAGATTATTATTTATTTTTTTTGCGTATCCATAAACTTTTTGTTGTGTTGGAACTTTATCAGTTGATATTTTTGAATAATCTATCATTTTTTTAAATTTTTTTTCATCACTTTTCTTTATCGCAATTAAATACGTATGCCAACTACCTTCATCAGTCTTTTCTATTACCATGTGAATTTGTTTTTTATTGTTATCAATTGTAGTTATTTTTTCTGACATTTCTGAAAATTCTAAATAAGAATAACTATTATTTCTTTTTATTTCAGAAAAATTTAGTGGTTTATCACCATTTTTATATAATCTAAAAGAACAAAATCCTAAAATTATAATTACTATTACATGTATTATACACACTATACTTTTTATTAAAGTACGATATTTATTTTTCCCTTTTTTCTTCATAAGAAAATTTCTCCTCTTTAAATAATTCTATCATTATTTTAACTCTTTATAGTATCTTTTTCAAGAAAAAAAGATAGACTACTCTATCTTTAAATAAACATATAACTTTCTTTTTGATATAATTGTCTATAATCTTTTTTATCAATATACTTTTCCACAAGGCATACTTTGTTTTCTTCTAAGCTTTTTTTCACATCTATAATTCTTTGGTTTTTAGAGCCTTTGAATTTTAAATCTAGACTAAATTCTTCTAATTTGAATTTACCATCTACTAAAATATCTACTTCATCTAAAATTTTATTTAATTTTTCATTACTTACAATTTCTTCGTAAGTAAATCCTGTATAACACCATACATCCATGCCTAAAGTATGAGCAAATTTTGCAATTTCTGTTGATGCTTCTACTTGATATAGTGGGTCTCCACCAGATAAAGTTATTCCATCTTGATCTTTTAGCTTAGATAGTTTTTCTTTTATTTCTTCAAGATCTACGTCTGCTCCACCTTTAAAGTCATGAGTTCCAGGATTATGACAACCAGGACAGGCATGACTACACCCTTGAGTCCATACAACTGTCCTGATTCCTTCTCCATCAACTATGCTGTCAGGTTGTAGATCTGCTGCCAGTCTAATCTTCATTTTCTTCTGAAGTTAGAATTCCTTGTGTTCCATGTTTTACACGATCATGCTCTTCTGCACGTTTACCATTGTTGAATCTTTCTGTTGTTCCAACTAGGTATCCTGTAATTCTTCTTATTCTTTCAAAACCGATTCCTTCCCCTACTTTTCTTTCTTCATTTGACATATTAATCT